>NZ_JBXXZH010000018.1:0-69016 GCF_059640475.1 Calothrix sp. CBUCES-K 9914 | reverse complement strand
AGCATTTTAGGTGTTCAGCGAAGCGATATTCATTTTTTGGATAAACCAGATGGAAGTTTACTCAATTTACGCTCGGAGCTTAGGCAGAACACAATTGAACAAATTATGGAACTTTTAAAAAAATACAACCCGCAGGAAGTTTATGTCCCCCATTATAAAGATTGTCATTGCGACCATGAAGCAACACACGTACTAGTTAAAGAAGCAATCACGCAACTCAAAACCGATGTTGATTTACTCCAGTACCCAATTTGGATATTTTGGCGGGCGCCATTATTTGTTATGCTCAAGCTCAAGGATATCGTGGCAGCGAGAAAATTATCAATTACCGAAGTCCAAACGCAAAAACGCGAAGCAATTGCGTCGTATGATTCGCAGTTAGAATCCTTACCGCGCGGTTTTGTGAACCGATTTTTAAGTTCGCATGAAATCTTCTTTAAAGTTGAGCTATCCTCTTTCGATTAGCTTTCATTGCGTATTAAACTTTATATCTATATATTTAAATACTTATTGTTTAAATACTTATTGTAATTATCAGCAGGCGCCGTGGAGATAAATTAAATGCGTATACTGCATATTGCCAACCATATAGAAGAAATTGGTAACGGTATTGTGAATGTGGCAGTAGACCTAGCTTGTTCGCAAGCTTCACAAGGTCATCAAGTTGCCGTCGCATCAGCAGGTGGAGAATATGAAACCTTACTTACTCAATACGGTGTCAAGCACTTCAATCTAGACCAGTCGCGAAAACCACTCAACCTTGTTAACGCTGCTCGCAGTTTCCTTTGGATCATAAGACAATTTCAACCAGACATCATTCATGGACACATGATGACGGGTATATTGCTTGCGTGGTTTTTACGTTCGGGTTCAGAGTACGGTTTAGTTTCAACCGTTCACAACGAGTTTCAAACTAGTTCAATTTTGATGGGACTTGCCGACCGTGTTATTGCAGTTAGTCATGCGGTGGGAGAGTCAATGGTACATCGTGGTATCCCCAGACATAAAATTCGAGTAGTGGGTAACGCAACCCTCAATAGTCCACGCAACCCCAAAATTAAAGATTGTTTACCAGTACCGTTAAAGCGTCCAGCAATTACCACCGTTGCTGGAATGTTCAAACGTAAAGGTATTACTGAATTAATCGATGCTTTTATTGAAGTTGCTCCTAAATTCACTGACGCACATCTATATTTAGTTGGCAATGGAGTCGATAGAGAAGAGTTTGAAGCTTATGCCAGAAAAAGTGAGTACTCCGACCGCATCCACTTTGAAGGGTTTCAACCTCATCCCCAGCGGTATATGCTCTCAACAGATATATTTGTATTAGCTTCGCATCACGAATCTTTTGGTTTGGTTTTAACTGAAGCTAGAGAAGCCGGTTGTGCTATTGTTGCCTCCGATGTAGATGGTATTCCAGAAACATTAGATAATCGACAAGCTGGTATACTAGTACCATCAAAAAATAGTAGTGCTTTGGCAGAAGCTTTATCCAAGTTACTGAGTGAACCATCAAATCTTAACGAATGGAAATGTAAAGCGCAGCAGAACTTGGAACGTTTTCATGTGATGCGCGCGTCTCTTGCAACGCTTTGTGTTTACCATGAGTTAGTTCAAGAATATAGTCACCTTAAAGCTGTGTAGTAAAATTGTAGCAATTTTTTATATTGTTGGTAAAATAATGGTGAATATGCTTCCTTTCCCAAGCTCTGATTCAACCGTAAGTTGACCTGAGTGCTTAACTTCAATTATTTGCTTACATATCGATAAACCTAACCCAGTTCCTTTACCAATTGATTTAGTTGTATATAAATGGTCAAAAATACGGGTTTTTATATCAGCATTCATTCCACAACCGTTATCCTCAATTTTTATAAATACTTGTTGATTATTTATCCCCGTTGATATAGTTATTGTATTAGGATTTTCTTCAATATCCAAATATTTACGGTTATGATTAACTTCTTCAAAACAATCAATCGCATTAGCCAAAATATTCATAAATACTTGATTCAATTGACCAAGGTAGCAATTTACACTGTCAATATTATTGTAGTTTTTAATAACTTGAATTGCTGGACGAGTCTCGTTAGCTTTAAGTCTATGAGATAAAATCATTAAGGTACTATCAATACCTTCATGAATATTAGCGCTTGTTTTTATATCGGTATCACTACGGGAAAATGTACGTAGTGAAGTGCTGATTTCACGAATACGGTCGCAACCTATCTTCATGGAAGCAAGCATCTTAGGTAGGTCTTCAACTAAGTATTCTAAATCAACTTCCGCAATTTTATTTTCGACCCGCGCGTTATCTATAGGAACTTCTTGTTGGTAAAGTCGTAAACAGTCAATAATATCTTTAACACCTCTCAAAGCTTCGTCAAGATTCCCTGAAATAAAGCCAATGGGATTATTGATTTCGTGTGCTACTCCTGCAACTAAGTTACCCAAGCTTGACATTTTTTCATTTTGAATCAACTGTAACTGTGAATCTTGCAACTGTTTTAAAGTTGCCGTCAACTCATATGTACGTTCGTTCACACGTCGTTCGAGTTGTCGAGTTAAATTACGAAGCTGTAAGTGAGTAGAAACGCGCGCTAAAATTTCTTCTCGTTGAAATGGTTTGGTAATATAATCTACGGCGCCAACTGAAAAACCTTTGACTTTCTGTTCGGTGTCGGAAAGTGCGGTCATAAAAATAATCGGTATATCTTGAGTATTGGGAGACGCTTTTAAATGCTTACAAGTATCAAAACCGTTGATCCCTGGCATCATAACATCGAGTAATATCAAATCGGGTAAAACTATTTGCAGTTTTTCAAGGGCACTTTCTCCGGTTTGAGCAACAAGCACACGATAGCCAACCGACTTTAAGCACTCAAATAACACCTTTACATTCGTCGGGTTATCATCGACAATTAGAATTTGGTTTTGTATGGTGTCATTCATGGCTTTCCTCCATCGCTTGCTGGACTAATTTGAGAATCTCGGTTTCGTTCATCTCAGAAACAAGCTGCAACAACTTGTTCGCGAACCCCTCGAAATTTACATTTAATTGTTTAATTCGATGCGCTTCTAATTCAATCGCTTCAATATCTCCGATACGCGCGCTTCGGTGCAGTGATTCTAATTCTATCGGTGGTGGTATCTGAAACATTGCCTTCGAGTCAATTATCTGATAAGATTTTGATAATCTTTCTCGTTTTGCTTTTCCTGTTTCATAAATCCATGACAAATTTAAATATCGACTGACTTGTACGAGCAATTCGTCAACATCAACGGGTTTCGGTAAAAAATCATTCGCTCCAGCTTCGATACTTTCGGTACGGTCAGTATTAAATACGCTTGCAGAGGAAACGATAATTGCACAATTTACTTTTTTGGCGCCACTGTTAGATTGTAATTGCCGTAACTGTCGTGTCAAAGATAGTCCAGAAAGAATAGGCATCGCTAAATCAGTAATAATTAAATCTGGTTGAAACAACAAAGCTCTATCGAGTCCTTCTTGCCCATCTGACGCTTCGATGCACTCAAAACCTAACGGTTGAAGCATATTTACAATCACCGAACGGTTATCCCAACGGTCATCTACTACTAATATTTTCTTCCTATTTCCTTCATAGCCAACAATAGTACCTGTATCCTGCTGACTATCAACACCGCGCTCAATTTCAGGTAGTTCAACATCGAACCAAAAAGTACTGCCTTCACCAAGAGTACTACTAACTTTAATCCTACTACCCATCAAATGTATAATTCGCTGGCTAATTGCTAACCCCAGTCCAGTTCCTTCTATCGAACGTCGTTTACTGCCAACTTGCTCGAAGGGAAGAAAGATTTTTCCTAGTTCTTCTTCTTTGATCCCAATACCACTATCTTCGATTTGAAAACGAATTTTACAAACAGGAATTGGAAGGTTTGCTGACTGACTCCGAATAATGTCTACTTTAAAAACGACTTTTCCTTTCTCAGTAAATTTGATTGCATTTCCCAGGAGATTAATTAGTACTTGTCGCAAACGCTTTTCATCGGTATGTACAACTTGATGACTCAGTTTGCTTGTTTCGTAAATAAAGCTGATATCTTTTTGCTGCGCGCGAACTTGACAAATCTCTACAATGCCATCAAGGAATGAACGAAGGTCAAAGTCACTGTAGTATAAATCAAACTTACGTGCTTCAATTTTGGAAAGGTCGAGAATATCGTTGATTAAAGTCAACAGGTGTGAACCGCACTGATGAATTGTATCAATTTTTTGCTTGTAAGTTTGTTCGAGCTTGCTATCACGCTGAAGAATTTGTGCGTAGCCTAATATACCATTCAACGGTGTGCGAAGTTCATGACTCATCGAAGCGAGAAATTCGCTTTTCGCGCGGTTGGCACTATCTGCAAGTTCTTTTGCTGCAAGAAGTTCTGCTGTGCGTTGTTCCACACGCTGCTCAAGTTTTTCATTCACTTGTTGCAGCGCTAACTCAGCTTTTTTACGCAATGTTATATCTTGACATGTACTAAGTATACCAATAATGTTACCCTCAGCATCCTGCAGCGGAACTTTACTCGTTTCCATCCACGCGCGTCCCGACTCCTGAAGTTGTGATTCAATAATCCCTAACATGGGCTTACCAGAATTTACAACAATGCGGTCACACTCGCGATAATAATTAGCTTCAATAATTTCCCACGGTAAATCATAATCGGTTTTGCCAATAATATCTTCCGGTGAAGCAACTCCAGCAACTTGGGCAAAATTACTGTTACAACCTAAAAAGACGGAGTTACGGTCTTTCCAGTAAACATGTAAAGGAATAGTATCTAAAATCAGCTTGAGAAATTGCTGCGACTCTCGTAACTTCAGTCTTTCCTCTCTCCGTTCAGTAACATCGATCCCAATACACACAATACCAATAATATTTCCCTCGCTATTACGCAATGGTATTTTTTGACTATCGTAAATACGTCGTGAACCATCGGATGCGGTCATCACATCATAATGATTGTTTATAGTTTCTCCCGCTAGGACTTTTGTATCATCATGACGTAAACCGCTGATCTGTTTATGAGGGTTCCCAAAAACTAACTCTTCAGGAAAACCAATTTCTAAATCATTTTTACCAAGGATTTCTTCAAAAGTTTTACCAACTCCATCAGCAAAACCACGATTTGCAAGAATATAGCGAAAGTTACGGTCTTTGACGGAAATCCAATTTGAAGTTGCATCAATTACGCTGCGTAATAAGTTTGCTTGATACTCAATTTGTTCGAGACTTGCAACAAGTGCAGCTTCAGCAAATTTACGGTCGCTAATATCGATTGCGACACCAATCAAACCTTCGACTTTACCAGCTTTGTTTTGAATTGGTGTGTTGCGAACTTCAAAAAACACACCTCCAATATTGGTTTTATAACTTAATGTTTCACCTGCAAACGCGCGCTTGGTATTTTCAATGACATCAGGGTAGTCTTTAAATAAATCGTATATTGATTGTCCTGTTATATTACCTGGTTTTATTTTCAAACTTAAAGCTTCCAAACCTTGACCATCAGAAAAGTTGAATCTACCGTCTTTATCTAAAGCGTAAAGAACAATTGGCGCCGAACCAATAACAGTTCGTAAACGTTCCTCACTTTGACGTAGTGCGTCCTCAACAACTTTACGTTGAGTAATATCAATAATTACACCATCCCAAATAATTGACCCATCAGCTTGAAGTTCAGGACGAGATGTTGCTTGTACCCACTTCTGTTTTCCTGAAGGTAAATTAAATCTTCCTTCCCATATCCAAGGTTGTAAAGTTTGGGCAGAAATTGCTACTGACTCTTGGTAACTTTGATGGTCATCTGGATGTAAATTCTGAAATAACAGTAATGTCTCTTTTGCCGCTTGTTCAGGAGTCACTTCGCACAATTCACGACACCCTGAACTGACATAGGGAAGCGATACAGAACCATCTTTATCACGACAAAATTGGTAAATAACTCCAGGTATATTATCAGCTACACGTTGAAATCGCGCTTCGCTAATTCGCAGTTGCTTTGTACGTTCGATTAATTGTGACTGAACTTGGTGTAAGTCTTGTAACAATTCTTCTAGCCCTTGAAACCTATAGGCATTATCTAGTAGTATTGCCGCTTGAGTACAGAGTATATTTAATACTTGTATCTTTGTATCAGTAAATACATCTTTTAAATCACTTTCTAAATAAATAACACCTATTAGGGGACCGCAGTTATTTAAGTTATTTAGGTTATTTAAATTGTTTAAGTTATTTAAGTTAATTATAGGTATACAAAAACAACTCTTTGGGCGATGTTCCAAGTAAGTATCGTTAGCGTGGTTAACAAGAACAGGTTTTAAAGTACGCTGAACTTCTTGTAAAGCAGGACATTGCTCCAAATCTTGATTATCCCACAGAGGGTAAGAACCAACAATTTTCAATTCTCGAACAGAATTACTTAGTAGTACAACACCTCGGTTGGCGCCTGTATGTTGAACAACTGCCTTTGCCAGACTATGTACCAATTGATCGAGTTGAATATGACTCGAAAGTTGATGTAAAGTTTTAATAACGCTTTCTAGGCCAGAAGTTGACAGTGAGATATCAACCTCAGTGGCAGAAAAGCTTTGCTTTGATTCAGAACTAGAAACACTCCCTGTTTTCATCAGCTACTATATTCCTGAACTATCCTCTTACTGTGTAGTATTCCCAGTTAGAGCAACAGAATTTAAGCCGATAGAGAGAAATTTGAGCAAAATGTAAGAAAATTAGTTTTTTGAGATTTTACTGAGCAAATTCAAGAGAACAACCTTTGAACATCCACCTGGATTTGTGAAATTTGAATGAAGCCACTGTACAACGTTTTTTCAGAAGTGTAAGCGCCATTTACAATATTTGAGTAATGAATAACCTTCAAACTTTTTAAATCTACTACAACATAATCAGGAATACCAACAGAGGCGTAAACATCTCGTTTGATACCTGTATCTTTGCCCTGAGTACTATAAGAATATTCTATAATCAAGCAAATATCTTCAGGGTATGGGTGGCGTTGGCTGTAATCTTGCTCTCGAACAATAGCAATATCAGGTTCCGGTTCCGAATCACTAAGCGTAATTGGTTTACCTTGTCGTGCCCACCAACCTTCTCCAAACAATCTTTCCAAATAGCGCGCGGATGTTTCGCAGCGATGAGCATGATTTGGACCTTCCGGCGCCATATCAACAATTTCTCCTCGAATTAATTCACAACGATGTTCCGCCAGAACTCCTGTAGCTACAATACAGTGATAATCATCAACACTCCAGCGATGCCGCACTAAAGTACTCACAATACACCTTTTGCTGTTAGCCTATGATTTTTTTAATCATAAAGTATAAACACAAAAAAATCCTAGTCACATCGACGAAACCAGGATTTTAATTTAATCAACGTAGGTTCAATAAGCTTATTCCATAGCGCGAACACCAGAAGGGTTAGGACGATTTTTGTGGTCTTCTTCAATGGTTTGTTCAATTGCATAAACATCGGGCCATACGGTGGCGCCGTGTTCATAAGCATCAATACCGATAACATCAGCATCGGGATGAACGCGAAGTCTACCTATAGCTTTTAGGGCACCAAACATTAAGAATGAGAAGGCGACTGTAAACACTGCAATTGATGCAACACCAATTAACTGAATGCCTAGTAATCTAAATCCTCCACCCATGAACAAACCAGATAGACCTGCAGCTTCACCAGCGGGTTTATTAGTCAGCGATGAGATTCCAAAGAATCCGATAGAAAGAGTACCCATCATACCGTTCATCCCGTGAACAGCAAAGGCGCCTACAGGATCATCAATATGAAGTGACTCAATTAAATCAACACCTAAAACTACTAAAATACCACCAGTCAAACCAATCAGAACTGCCGCCCAAGTTGGTACAAAAGCACAAGGTGCAGTAATAGCAACCAATCCAGCTAATGAACCATTTAGACAGTAGACTAAATCCCACTTCTTACTCCGGAAGTACTGGAACAGCATCGCTGAAAAAGCTGCCGCACCTGCTGCCAAAGTGGTATTAACTGTCACCAAACCAATTAAGCCTGTATTGCCAGTGCTTAAAGTCGAACCAGGGTTAAAGCCATACCAGCCAAACCACAAAATCATCGTTCCTAAAGTCGCCAAACCCAAGTTGTGAGCAGGTGGCAACGTTCCCCATGCTGGACGACCTGGACGTGGACCAAGTAAATAGGCGCCTACAAGAGCAGTCCAACCACCAACACTATGAACAACTGAACTACCAGCAAAGTCGTTATATCCCATCTTGAACAGCCAACCGTTACTGTTCCATACCCAATGAACAATAATCGGATAACTAAATGCTCCCATGATGGCACTGTAAATTAAGTCACCGACAAAATCGGTTCTTCCTGCCATCGAACCAGTGGTAATAGTACTCGCTGTTGCAGCAAACGCAAACTGAAAAAAGAACAATGTGTACGTGTTTATTGCAGCAGTAGAACCTGGGGCGCCTAATGGATAACTACCATCTGCACCAGGTAACTGACTCAAAAAGAAAGTATCAGTACCAATCAAACCAAAAGCACTACTACCGAAAGCAATACCAAAACCAACAGCCCACCAAACTAAGATAGTAGTTGCTGCATCAACAAAGTTTTCCAGCAGCGCATTAACTACTCCGCGCTGACGTATCAAACCAGCTTCCAGCATCGCAAAGCCAGTTTGCATAAAGAATACCAAAAACCCTGTTAACAAAACCCAAGTTGTATCAATCGAAACTTGTAGGTTATTGGTTTTATCTGAAAGTGACTGTAAAGTTGGGGGGTCTGCCGCATGGGCAATAGTGGGGGCAAAAATAGCAAAGACCATTGAGGCTATCGCCAGAGCCATTAAGCGATGCCTTGTTTGAGTGCGCTTATTCATGTTTATCACATCAAGTAGGTAATGATAAAACGCAGTATTTAAGAGTAAACCTAAGCTAACTACTCTTAGTACTTTTTTTTACCTTTGTTTATGTCAACACATCAAAAGTTGCAAACAGGTTGTGTATTATTTCAACCTGCTGAAACTTCAAACAAATCTAATAAATTTGTTATCGATTGTGTATTTTTGGATAGTTTGATTCTGTAGCACTCAATACAATTTGTCAGAACTTTGCAAACTTCGACACAATTTCATACCTAGTGTAAATTCTTGTATTCGTTCATCTGTCAGTATTCATTAACTTCAATCTTATTTATTAATTTTTATTACTCGTACTAAGGACTTCAGTCCTTATAAGGAATATGCTGAAAACCTCGCCCTTTTAAGGCGGGGATGAAAGCTGTTAGAAACCTTTTAAGATATTGAGAGTGCATCGAGTTCTGCCTCTTGAGAATCCCTCCTTCTTTAGGGGAGGGAGCCGTCAACTTTCTCCAAATAATCCCGATAACCAACCTCTTCCAACTTTGACTGTTTCTTCATTACTGAGTCTCTTAAACTACTCCTATACTCTTGAACTTTTACCAGTAATTCAGGTTGATAAATAGCAACAATTTGTACAGCCAACAAACCAGCATTTTTAGCATTACCAATAGCAACAGTAGCAACAGGAATACCTGCTGGCATTTGCACTATTGAGTATAAAGAATCAACACCTTGCAAATGACGACTAGAAACAGGGACACCAATTACAGGTAGTGGTGTTAGTGATGCTACCATCCCAGGCAAATGTGCGGCGCCACCAGCACCAGCGATAATAACCTTAATACCGCGTTCGTGTGCCGACTTGGCATATTCAAACATACGTTCAGGAGTACGGTGTGCGCTAACAATAGCGACTTCACAACTTACCCCAAATTCTTCACAGATAGTAATAGCGTCTTTCATCGTAGGCAAATCAGAGTCGCTACCCATAATGATGCCGATAATAGGTGACATATTTTTGCTTTACTTAGTAAAAGTATTAAAGTTATATTTCTATAATTACTATGCTTACACCTATAGATATTATCAACGCGCGTGTACCTGGTTACAAAGGTTTACAGATGTTATTGATAAGTGAGGGTACTGTTCAAAGGATTTTACCAATGGGTACAGTCTTTAAACGAGTGGCGCCAGATAATTGGCAAGTTGTGGACGTTAAAGGGGATTGGATATCTTTAGGTGGTGTAGATTTACAGATTAACGGTGGTTTATGTTTAGCATTTCCTGATTTGAGTTCCGATAATGCTCATGTACTGCCTAAAATATGTGAATTCTTATGGAATAACGGTGTTGATAGCTTTCTACCGACTTTAGTTACAACGAAGGTAGAAAACATCCAGCGCGCGTTAACTGTAATTGCCGATTATGTAAAGAGTAATACCACATCACAACCTACTGCCCAAATTTTAGGTGTGCATTTAGAAGGGCCTTTTTTAAACTACCAAAAACGCGGCGCCCATCCTGCTGAATATTTACTGCCTTTAACTATCAATGAACTGCTACGAGTTCTAGGCGACTATGCCCATATAGTAAAAGTAATCACGCTTGCTCCGGAGCTAGACCCAACAGCAGAAGTAATTAAATATTTACGCTCGCAAAATATTACCGTAAGCCTTGGACACTCGCAAGCGACCGCAGCACAAGCTAATACAGCATTTGAAAACGGCGCCACAATGGTAACACACGCATTTAACGCCATGCCACCTTTACACCACCGTGAACCCGGTTTATTAGGTGCTGCTATTACCAACCAAAATGTGATGTGTGGGTTCATAGCAGATGGACAACACGTCTCACCAACTATGCTAGATATACTTTTGCGTGCCAGTGATTACGAAAAAGGCTTATTTCTTGTTAGCGATGCATTGGCGCCTTTAGGATTTCCCGATGGTATTTACCCGTGGGATAGTCGTGAAATAGAAGTAAAAAATGGTACAGCAAGACTACCCGACGGTACACTATCAGGTACAACACTGCCATTATTAATAGGAGTGCAAAACTTGGTGAAGTGGGGTATTTGTGACGTTGAAAAAGCTATTAATCTCGCAACTGAGGCGCCACGCATGGCTATAGGCGCCAAATATTTGATACCAGGCGCTAAACTTGGTAATCTTTTACGATGGCACGTTGACGAAGGAAGTGGTGAGGTAAATTGGCAACGGATGATGAACGGATGTAACGGATGGTAAGGTGGAATGGCACTATTTCAAGCATTTTGAGGCACCAATAAATTGGGGTAGGGTGCTTTCAAGCTATTACTATCAATCAATAAGCACGCAAAATACAGTGCTTTCACGCACCATAAATATCGTTAAGATGGTAAGGTGCGTGACGCTACTAGCACTGCGCTTCGTTTGAAAATTTTAGTAGCGTCACGCACCCTACTTTTGTTTGTAAGCAATAACTTATCCGTTACATCCGTTGCGGGGATTATTTACGAGTACTCAATGTCACATCCGCTGACATGCCAGGAGCAATTTTTGATTCAAAACCTTTAATGCTATTGGCATCGAACACAACTTTAACAGGTATGCGCCGGATATTATTCGCTTGATTATTGCCAAAATTGTTACCAGTATTATCGGGAGAAGGAGACGCGACAACATTTGTCGGACTCGAAGACACACTTTCTACCTTCCCTGTAAACTTACGGCTTGGAAATGCGGCAATTTTGATTACAGCTTTTTGTCCAGGCTGTATTTTTTCTAACTGGTTTTCTTTGAAATTAGCAACAACCCAAGGATTCGGTTGTACTATCTCAACAAGCGTTTGTCCCGGTTGTATTTGTTGACCGACACGAATATTAACTTTACCAGTTTGACCTGCCGCAAGCGCATTAACGCTGGCATAAGTCAGCTTTAGTTCGGCTTGTTTAACTTCAGCTTCTCTTTGTGTAACCGTTGCTAATGCTGCTTTGTACTGCTGACGGTTGACTTCAACTTGTCTACTAACAGTGTTTACTGGTTTGGGAACAGCAAGCTTGGGTTGATTGGGATTGGTTGGAACTGAGTTAAATGGTTCAGGTATTATTGTCGGTGGAACGTTGTTGATGTTTTCCCGCGCGACTTCAGCTTGTTGCTTTGCCACATCGAGTGCAGCTTTTGCTTGTGCTAAACCTATTTGATACTCACGAGGGTCAACTTTGATCAAAACTGCTCCTGGGTTAACAGGTTGATTTTCTTTTACTAAGACTTCAGTTACGATACCACCAACGCGCGAAGTCACTGGATAAACATCTGCACTTGTATAAGCAACATCGGTTGTGAGATGGTATCTGTTGAACTGTGACCACTGATAGGAATAATAACCTACTGCGGCAACAGAAGCCCCCAGCAAAGTACCCACAAGTATTTTCGGCAACAGCTTCTTACGCGCGCGTTTGCGCTGTTCTACCTCATGTTCTAATGCTTCTTCTGATGCTTCGATTGGAGTAATAGCAGTAGTATTACCCATTTCATCTACATCATTCTCGCTCCGGTGATTCACCGAATCTTCGATGCGTTCTACATGAACCGTTTGCTGTGAAGAATTTACACTTTCCATTATCGACCTACGCCTTGGTATTAATTTATATAAACTATTAAATGAGAATAGTAAACTCTTTAAGATAAAAGAAAGTCAATACTTTACCTAATCGAGTTTTGCCAAAAAGGTTAAAGAACAGTTAACTACTAGTTTCAGTGATTTAATTTATCCCTCCGAAACAAATTGCAATTAATTTTTCAACAAAATACATTTCTATTTGAGCGAATTTTATCCCTGATTTGTTTAACCACTATTTATTCAACCACAAATGCCCTTGGATTGTTCCCCTCTATATTGATTTTTTTACCCGTGCCTACGGGGAACATTTCTGCATACATCTGTTCTAGCTCTTTCCCTGTGAGCCTATCACCTGCTACTTTAAAGGATTGAGAAAGGTTGATTTATTTAACTATATGAACGTAGCTGACGATAAAACGATTGTTAAAGATTATTTCAATTCCACAGGTTTTGACCGTTGGAAGCGTATCTACGGCGACGGTGAGGTCAATAAAGTCCAGCTTGATATTCGCAATGGGCACCAGCAAACAGTCGATAAAGTGATAAATTGGCTCAAAGCTGATGATAACCTAGCTGGACTGTCCATTTGTGACGCTGGGTGTGGTGTGGGTAGTTTGAGCATTCCACTTGCTGAGGCTGGAGCTAAAGTCTACGCTAGCGATATTTCTGAAATGATGGTGGGAGAGGCAAGAGAACGCGCGGAAAGTCTTTTTGGCAATAATGATAATCCCGTATTCGATGTACAAGATTTAGCTGCTTTGGGAGGAAAATACCACACGGTAATTTGTCTTGATGTTCTTATTCATTACCCTGTAGACGATGCATCAGCAATGATATCCCACTTGTGTTCGCTTGCCGAGTCACGAATTATACTGAGCTTTGCGCCAAAAACCTTTGCGTTAAGTTTGTTGAAGAAAATAGGAAGTTTTTTCCCAGGCGCCAGTAAAGCAACAAGAGCTTATCTTCATAGAGAAGCGGATGTAGTCAAGTTTTTGCAAGCAAATGGCTTCACAGTTAAACGTTCATCTATGACAAAGACTCGATTTTACTTTTCACGACTAGTGGAAGCTACGCGATAAGTGAGGTTAAAATCGCGGCAAGATATACACATAATCTTCACTGCGTATGAAACTCCTCACAAAGTTTGCTGCTGGTTCGATGCTCTCGCTTGGGTTTGCCTTTCTGATGGTTTCCACATCAGCTTTGTCATCATTGCAAGATAAAGATAATAATTCTTTACAAATCCGTGAAGCTACAGACGAGGCAATTGGGTGCATTTCTTTAGGTTTACCGTTGGTTGTAGGTGGAGGATCGCTACTTTTCGGACTGCGGCGCCAAAACCGCAAACTGCTATCTCAACACCTCCAGTCAACTTTTTACAATTTGGTTGAACAAAACAAAGGGCGCATCTCCGTACTAAACTTTGCTAAAGAAGCAAATATTACAGGAATAGAAGCAAGACAGTACCTTGATCTCAAAGCAAAGGAGTTCAACGCTACGTTCGACTTCGGCAAAGAAGGGGGTATATATTATTACTTCCATGTCTAATTAGATTACTTGGGTAAAGCGTAAAACGTAAAGGTTTTCCTTTACCCTGTTTATGAAATTTAGTGGAACGTAAACGAAAGTGAAGTTAGAATCGCACATGATGCTTCAAATCTGAAACACAATTATGAAGACTGCCGAAAAATTGGCTTCATTTTGGCTACTCACACTCGGATTCATGTTTTTATCAATATCGGCGACAACAATACTAGAAAAAAAGGCTGCTGAAAGAGTAGTGCTTTCACCGATAAATGATAATAATCCTGCTTTAGACTTTCCACCTGAAATTGATAATAGTACAGCAGGTACTACTAATGCCGTTGCTGGAATTGTATTTGGACTACCAACTTCAATATTGGGGGGATGGTTAGCGCTCTCTGTATATAGGCAAAATAAACAAGAGAAAAAAGCCCTTCAGCAGCAGCAAACAGAGCGTTTGCAGTCAATTTTTTACCAGATGGTGCAAGAAAACCACGGAAGGGTTACACTATTAGGGTTTGCAATGCAGTCACAACTACCACCAGCGACTGCGAAAGATTATTTAGACACTAGAGCTAGGGAATTCAACGCCAATTTTAAAATCAGCGAAGAAGGTTCTGTTTCTTATCATTTTGATGTTTAAGAGCAGTGCAAGGCGTGCGAGTCTTAAAATAATATCTATGAAACAAATATTTTTGACTATCGCAGCACTATGTGGCGCCTCTGGAGTTGCAGCAGGCGCCTTCGCTACGCATTCGTTACGAGGGCTGTTAAGTGAGCGCGCGCTGTCCATTTTTGAAGTTGGCACTCGCTACCAAATGTATCATGCCCTGGCACTTCTTGCTGTTGCTATTTTATTAAGCAATAGCCCAGAGCCTAACAGAATACTTATTGCTAGTGGATGGTTATTTATTACTGGTATCTTATTATTTTCAGGTAGTTTGTACGCTCTCAGTTTGACAAACGTAACTAACCTAGGTATATTAACACCCCTTGGTGGCGCCGCTTTTATTGCTGGCTGGATAACTTTAGCTTTTTATAGTTTAGGTAAAAAGGGTAGTTAAAGTTGATTATACTCATGCTCTTGCCTTTGAATTTCTTGCAGTAACAGTTGTTCGCGCTGCGATGCCCATTCAACTTTTTCTAATAATTTTTGTTTGTAAGCGCGCACTTCTTCAAACTGCTTTTGATATTTATAAGGGTCGAGATAGTTACCTACTAATTTATCTCTTTCTGTATCTGATATTGGTTTACCCGATACTGCGTGTTGTTCGGAAGCGTATAATTCTTCTTGCCATTTGAGAAGTTCCTCACTAGTTTTCATTGATTTAATTTCCTGCGTCACCGTATCGTCTCTTTAATTCAAAGGGACGGGCAAGGATGCCCATCCCACAAGAATTAGATTAAATCACAACAGAAGTTAGGAATCTTAGCACTCAGCACTCAGCACTCAGCACTCAGCACTCAGCACTCCCTACTCTTCAATTTCTTCCAATTCTTCTTCCTCTTCTTCGTCTTCAGCAGTCTTACGGACGGAGTTAGCGGAGACAACGGCACCTTTTTCGAGTTTTTCTTTAACTAATTTCTTGAGTTGCTCGGTGACTTCGGGTTTTTCTTCCATATACTTAATCGCATTGTCGCGACCTTGGGAGATGTTCTCACCGTTATAGCTGTACCAGGCGCCTTTACGGGTTAAGATGCCGGTTTCTTCAGCTAAGTCTACTAAACAACCAATAGTTGAAATACCTTTACCAAAGATAATGTCAAACTCGGCAATTCGAAAAGGAGGCGCCACTTTGTTTTTAGCGACTTTGACTTTTACTCTGTTACCGAACTCTTCAGCACCTTTCTTCAAGGTTTGAATCCGACGAATATCTAAACGTACCGATGAATAATACTTCAACGCATTACCACCAGTGGTAGTTTCAGGGTTGCCGTAGCTAACACCAATTTTTTGGCGCAACTGGTTAATAAATATTACAGTACAACCAGATTTACCAATGTTACCAGTGATTTTACGTAGAGCTTGGCTCATCAAGCGCGCTTGTAAACCAACGTGAGCATCACCCATTTCACCTTCGATTTCCGCACGGGGTACAAGTGCTGCTACCGAGTCAATAACAACAATGTCCACTGCTGCCGAACGAACCAACTGGTCAACGATTTCTAACGCTGCTTCACCAGTATCAGGCTGAGAAATCAACAGATTTTCGATATCTACACCTAACGCTGCTGAGTAAGCAGGGTCAAGTGCGTGTTCTGCATCGACATAAGCAGCAATACCACCCTCTCTTTGCACTTCTGCAACCGCGTGTAGCGCTACTGTCGTTTTACCAGAACTCTCTGGTCCGTAGATTTCGATTACCCGACCCTTAGGTAAACCACCACCCAACGCTAAATCCAACGTCAAGGCACCGCTCGAAATCGTTTCAACCTTCATCCGGTTGGCATCACCAAGACGCATTATCGTGCCTTTTCCAAAAGTCTTCTCAATTTGGCTAAGAACCATATTGAGCGCTTTTTGCTTACCTGAGTTGTTATCTTTTTCTTTATCGGTGTTTGCTGCCATTAGAGCCTCTACGCTTACGTGAAAAACTACTTTAAAGATTCGTGCTTAATTTGTATTCTGGCTGATGTCTTTTTTACGAACATTTATACTATCTTACGCCAGAAAAATCTAAAATGGAATATACTTTACAAAATTGTGACAATATCCTAACGCGATTTTAGTCTAGAGGAGGTAGTACTTACTCACCACGCACAAAAATTTGTAAAATAAACATTTAACCTCCGCAAATACACGTAGCTAGTCAAATTGAATAGGTTGGTAGGGTGTGTGATGCCTATACAGTTAGAAAATAATATATAAGAACTAGTAGCATCACGCACCATTAAAAACATTTACAAAAATTAACAAAACTACACATACGAATTACATAGCTTGAGCTTGGTTGCGCGCGTTCCAAAGCAAGCGATATCATGCTAAGTGTAGTGAAATTACGCCCATCGGCAGAATTTTGACAACGACTCGTTGTCAGAAACATCATTAAAGCGTGTAACAGCCTTCATGACTTACAATCCAAGCACGTTTGCTCCTGAAACAGCTGTATCAGTGGCAGGTCTAACCGAATATATCCAGGTACTGCTCGAAGAAAATGAAATTCTTCGTCAAATTTGGGTGGTTGGGGAAGTATCTAGCGTTAATAACCACCGTGTTGGGTTATTTTTTACACTTCAAGACCCAGGTGGTGGCGCCTCAATTAAATGTGTAACGTGGAAAACTCAGGTTGCGAAGCTAACGCGAATTCCTGCTGCTGGAGAACAAATAATAATTTTAGGCAGCATACGGTTATATCCAGCGCGCGGAGAATACCAAATTCAAGTTTGGCAAGTAATACCCGTAGGTGAAGGTTTACAAGCTATTCGTTACAAACAGTTAAAAAATCGTTTAGCAGCAGAAGGATTATTTGACCAAGACCGTAAACGAGATATTCCATCACATCCAAAAACTATTGCCGTTGTCTCCTCCCCCACAGCTGCAGCATGGGGAGACATTCAAAAAACCCTACGCAGTCGTTATCCAGGTTTACACGTTTTATTTTCCCCTGCGATTGTACAAGGGGATGAGGCGCCACCTTCTATAGTTCATGCGATTAAACGTGTAGAAAAAGATGGACGAGCAGAAGTATTGATATTAGCGCGCGGTGGAGGCGCCGTTGAGGAATTAGCTTGTTTTGATGATGAGCGCGTAGTAATGGCAGTCGCAAATTGTACAATACCTGTAATTACGGGTATTGGACACCAGCGTGATGAATCATTAGCTGATTTAGCAGCAGATTTGCGCGTACACACTCCCACCGCAGCAGCAGAACGAGTAGTACCATCTTTAGAAGACTTATATAATCAACATCAAGACCGCATTGAAGAATTAACAGCAGTAGTTAACTATATATATGAAAATGCCGCGAATAAACTGGAAAAAATGCGAAACCGTCTACAAAGACTAAGTTTGGATAAACAAGTAAAACAAAGAATTGAAGCATTAAATTGGCGGAAAGAGCGATTATTACAAACCACATCACAAAAATTAATTTCCGAAAAACAACATATAGAAATGTTACGGCAAAAACTGCAAACTCTCGACCCAAAGAAAGTATTACAGCGTGGTTATGCAGTTGTAAGAAAAGAAAATGGAGAAATCGCGCGCGCGGCAAGTGACTTAAATATAGGAGACGAGTTAGTTGTACTATTAGGTGAAGGTAAAGTAAAAGTAAAAGTAACACAAGTAAAAGAAAATTAATCAACCGTAGCACAGGCATCCTGCCTGTGCAGTGCATATAATCATTTCGTAGGTTAGGCATCTTGCCTGACCTAGGCACAGGTAAAAGTAATACAATAAAAAATAACCGCAAAGGACGCAAAGGACGCAAAGAATTAATGGTTAAGGGTAAGAAGATAACAAGTGATGAATTTAGCTATGAAGCTAAAGTTGCCGAAATTGACAGTATAATTGCCAGAATCGAAGCAGGTACACTTGATTTAGCAGAAGTCTTTGAACAATTTGCTACTGCTGTGGAATATTTAAAGGAGTGCGATAGTTTTCTTCTGGCAAAGCAGGAACAGGTAGATATACTCATTGAAACACTACAAGATGAGTCATCTGGATAACTCAACCAACCAATAAAATTTTAGGGAGTTATATTTTATGACGCTATCTATTGAACAAACCTCTATACTAACTCTGGAAGAATTCTTAGAACTGCCTGAAACAAAACCTGCAAGCGAATATATTGATGGGGTAATTTACCAAAAACCTATGCCACAAGGAAAACATAGCACGTTACAAATCGAATTATCTTCTAATATCAATCAAGTTGGAAAGCGAAAAAGTTAGCTTATGCGCTACCAGAATTACGCTGTACTTTCGCGGGTAAGTCGATAGTTCCAGATATTGCTGTATTTGAATGGCAAAGAATTCCTCTTGACGCTAACGGTCAAATTGCAAACAGGTTTAATATTCATCCTGATTGGATAATCGAAATTCTTTCTCCAAACTTATTACGAGTAAAGATATTGGTGTAAGCTGGTATTCTCAAGCTGAAGTATAGATACTGACGGAGATTTTGAGTTTGAGCTTCCTCGAATTTTTTCAAATTTATCAATTCTACAATAAATATCTGTAATGCAGTCAGAAAAATTATAAGTATATTTAGATTTTGATAACCATTGGTTAACAAATCTGGAGGCACCATCACATTGAAATCGCTACTATTAATAGTACTTGATTAAATTTTTGTAGCATAATTAATCCCCCCTATCCCCCCTTAATAAGGGGGGAAAAAGAAGAGTTTAAAGTCCCCCTTAATAAGGGGAAAAAAGAAGGATTTAAAGCCCCCCTTATTAAGGGGGGTTGGGGGGATCAAATTTCATCATCAATATGTTGGGTTCCGTTCCTCCACCCAATCTACAGCAAGATATTTCGTGAAGCGTATTTACAAGAGTACAACAGTGTGTTGTGCTTTTTTTTAATACGTATCATACATTTATTGTTACAAAATTGCTACAAAAATGGTTTAGCATTGCCTATAGACTTTTTTCCCAAAGCAAGTTACTAATAATACTCAACTCTTGTTGGAACGAGTTTTACCTATTAACTGTTGGGTAATTAAATATCTGCTGCTTACTCTTAAATCTTCTTACCCCTTACTCCGATGAAACCCTTTTTGTTTGTCACTGACCTTGATAACACCCTAGTTAATCACACTGTCACTGGCGCCGATGATCAATTAGTACTATTGAACCAAATTTTGATCAACCATAGACAAAATTATGGCAGTAAGATTGTATATGCAACTGGTCGTTCGCCTGTACTATATAGGGAACTAAAAGAAGAGAAGAACTTGATAGACCCTGATGCATTGGTCGTATCTGTAGGGACGGAAATTTATTTTGATAATAGCGAAACCCCCGATGCGTCTTGGTCGGAGAAGCTTTCAAATGGGTGGAATAAGGAAGCTGTTATCGAAGTGACATCACAATTTCCGGAGTTAGTTCCACAACCTGACACCGAACAACGTCCATTTAAGGTAAGTTTCTTCTTGAAAGAGGAAGTATCAGAAAAAATTTTGCAAAAACTTGAGTCAGAGTTGCAAAAATGTGCTTTAAATATAAAGTTAATCTATAGTAGTGGGATTGACCTTGACATTGTGCCCCGTAACAGCGATAAAGGTCAGGCAGTACAGTTTCTACGTCAAAAATGGAAATTTGTAGCTGAACAAACGGTTGTTTGCGGAGATTCAGGTAACGATATATCATTATTTGCTACTGGAGATGAACGGGGAATTCTTGTCGGGAATGCACGCCCGGAGTTGCTACAGTGGTACAGTCAAAATCGCACTGGTTACCGTTACTTAGCTTCTAATTATTGTGCAGGTGGAATTATTGAAGGTTTGAAACATTTTGGTTTCGTAGAATGATTAGTTATCTCAAAGGTCTCGTTGCTAATATTCAAAGCAGTGGTAATCGCCATATTCTCACCCTAGAGGTGAATTATATGGGATACGACTTGATTGTTCCCGGAAAACTGGCTAAACAATTGCCTGGTTCGGGTGAGAGTGTTCAGATTTTTACTCACTATCAAGTGCGTGAAGAAGTTCCGTTACTGTATGGTTTTGGTTCACCAGCAGAACGTGATTTGTTTCGCCATTTGTTAGGTGTAAGTGGAATAGGCGCCGCATTAGCTATTGCATTACTCGATACTCTCGAAGTACCGGAGTTAGTGCAAGCAATTGTTACAGCAAATGTACAATTAATTATTCAGGCGCCTGGTGTTGGGAAGAAAACGGCTGAACGAATTTGTTTGGAACTAAAAAGCAAGCTCATTGAGTGGCGTAAAACTGCTGGCTTTTTTGTTGCTACCGATGGTCCGGCGCCAAGTATTCTCGAAGAAGTACAAAGTACACTACTAGCACTTGGTTACACAGCAGGTGAGGTCAGTCACGCTTTACACTTCGTTAGCGAAGATATTGGACTACCTAAAGATGCTTTTGTAGAAGACTGGATACGTCAGGCTATAGCACATCTAAGTAGTACAGAAGTGTAATGATTCTTGATTTACTATGTATTTGGGTCATCTACTTTGCCTTACTAATTAATTTTTACTCCAAATCTTATGTCCGCATATGCTTGGATAGAAGAATCGTTAGAAACTATTCAACGCGCAAACTGGTATCGTTCAACACAAACTATTCACGGTATTCCAGGCGCCGTTGTTGTTTTGGAGGGTAAGGAAGTTATAAATTTTGCTAGTAATGATTATTTAGGTTTAGCAGGTGATGAACGTTTAATCACCGCAGCAGTAAACGCAGTTAAAGAATTTGGCACAGGTTCTACTGGTTCACGGTTACTTAGCGGACAGCGTTCCTTACACCAAGAACTAGAACGGTCAATAGCATCTCTTAAACAAACTCAAGATGCTATTGTTTTTAGTTCCGGTTATCTCGCGAATATCGGCGCCATTACTGCACTAGTTGGTAAACGTGATTTAATATTATCTGACCAATATAATCATTCCAGTCTTAAAAATGGCGCAGTTCTCAGTGGTGCAACTATTACCGAGTATCCGCACTGTAATACTGAAGTTTTAAAAAACCAGCTTATCGAACAACGTCAAAACTATCGTCGCTGTTTGATAATCACCGATAGCGTTTTTAGTATGGACGGTGATTTATGTCCTTTACCTATACTATTAGATTTAGCAGAAGAATTTAACTGTATGTTGCTAGTCGATGAAGCACATGGTACTGGAGTATTAGGTAATTCTGGCGCCGGATGTGTTGAACATTTTGGATGTACAGGTAGAGAATTGATACAAATGGGTACTCTTAGCAAAGCTTTGGGTAGTTTGGGAGGATACGTTACAGCTCGTGCCAATTTAATTGACTTTCTTCGTAATCGGGCGCCGAGTTGGATTTATACTACTGCTTTATCACCTGCTGACACAGCATCCGCGCGTGCTGCCATTGATATAATACGGAACGAACCGCAGCGAAGAACGCAACTATGGCACAATGTAGAATACTTAAAAGAATTGATACAAAAATATTTACCTGAATTAAAAATATTACCTTCATCTTCACCTATAATGTGCTTTCAGTTAGCAAATACTGCGGATGCTTTAAAAGCAGGTAAACACTTAAAAGAATCTGGTATTTTTGCACCTGCAATTCGTCCTCCAACAGTACCCACAAGTCGCATTCGCATTACACTAATGGCAACGCATGAAAAAATTCATATTGAAAAATTAGTTGAAGTGCTGTGTAGTATGTAGGGCATAGCCCCACCTTACAGATTAAGAAAATATTATAAATAAATTAACCGTGTAATAATCCCAAAATCAATCTAAGGTAATAGAATTTTGGTATATTTTTGACAATCTACCACAGTATGAAGGTTTCTAAAAACTTCCGTCGTTTCATCTACCTTGCACTTTGTATTGTTGCTATGATTGTGGCTTGTGCAAGACAGCCTCAACAAAGTAGTCAACAAGTAGCTCAAAAAAGCAAGCAGCATAATGCTATTATTTTTGTTGCTGATGGTTTACGTCCTGATTGGGTAAATTCTACCGATACTCCCAATTTAAACCAAATTCGTTCTGAGGGTGTAACTTTTCTTAATAGTCATTCTTTATTTCCGACTTTTACTACCGCGAATGCTTCCGCTATTGCAACAGGACATTTTCTCGGTGATACTGGTGACTTTAGTAATACAATCCAAGTAAATGCCCCTGTTAAAAGTGCAAAAAACAGTCTTGTTCCTTTTTTAGAGAATAATGCCGTTATTAGAGAAGTTAACAAACAATTCGGTGCCAATTTCTTAAATGAGCAAACTTTACTCTTCACCGCGCGTAAAGCAGGTTTTAGTACAGCAGCAGTTGGGAAAATAGGTCCTGTGCTAATTCAAGACGTAACTTTACAAAAAGGTGAACCGACGATTATTGTTGATGATGATACAGGTAAACCCGAAGGTGTTGCACTCAATCCAGATATAATCAGCTTGCTTGAAAAAAATTCTTTACCAAAAGAAACACCATCACGCGGTGAGAACGGTAAAAGCGGTGATAATAAAACCCCAGGAACTACAACTGCAAACGTAACTCAGCAGCAATATTTTGCTGATGTTACAACCAAAATCATTCTGCCGTTATTTCAACAGCGTCAAAAGCCTTTTTTAATGGTATATTGGTCGCGTGACCCTGATGGTACACAGCATAATCATGGTGATAGTCTTAACCAGTTAGTACCGGGAATTAACGGCCCTACAGTTCAAGCTGCTCGGCAAAACGTTGATAAAAATTTAGCGCAAATTCGAGGCGCCCTGAAAGAGTTAGGATTAGAAGAAACAACAGATATATTTATTACTGCTGACCACGGGTTTTCAACAATTAGTAAAGAAAGTAAAACGAGTTATGCAGCAACTTTAAATTATCCTGATGTACCGAAAGGATTTTTACCATCAGGGTTTTTGGCAATTGATTTAGCGAAAGATTTGGGACTACCTTTATTTGACCCAGATAAAAAGAATGCTGGTGTAGACCCAACAAAAGGACAACATACCCGAAATCATATACTTAGTAAAGACCCAAATAAACCTGATCTAATTGTGGCAGCAAACGGTGGTTCAGATTTAATATATCTACCAAATAAAGCAAATCAAAAAGATTTGGCACCAAAAATTGTTGCTTCACTACTCAAACAGGATTATATTAGCGGTATTTTCGTCAATAATGATGTAGGTAAAATACCTGGTACATTATCACTAGAGAATATAGGACTTAGAGGAAACGCGCGTACACCCAAACCTTCAATGCTAATAAACTTTCGTTCCTTTGACACAGGTTGTGGAACTCCAACAGCATGTGGTGCAGAAGTATCTGATACAGCATTACAACAAGGGCAAGGAATGCACGGTAGTTTTAGCCGTGCGGACACTTACAATATGATGGGCGCCATTGGCCCTGATTTTAAAAAGGGATTTAAAGACTTTGCACCTGTAAGTAATGCTGATGTACCACGCACAATTGCTAAAGTATTAAATTTGCAACTCAAACCTTTGGGAAGATTAACAGGAAGAGTGATAAATGAAGCATTGGTAGGTCAACCGGATACAGTGGGTGCCAAATCTTTTACAATGGAATCACTACCTGCTGCGAATGGTTTAAAAACGATTTTGAAATATCAAACCGTTGGTAAAACACGTTACTTTGATGTTGCGGGATTTCCTGGTAGGACGTTAGGGTTGTAGGGTGCGTGACGCTATAACAATCTATAAACTAAACGAATAAACCTGTAGCGTCACGCACCATCAGCAGCGTTATTATCAGCAGGCGCCGATGTAATTTTAAATTGTAATTGGTGCGTCACAGCACTATATTTTCGCTTCGTTGTTCGATTGTTGTTGCTGTGACGCACCCTACTTTTCGTATATTTCTAATGGTAAGCCGTCGGGGTCTTGGAAAAAGGTATATTTTTTATCTGTAATATCGTCAACTCTAACATTTTCGACTTCGACACCTTGAGATTGTAAATACGATACGGTCTCTTCTATATTCTCAACCTCGAATGCTAAATGCCTTAAACCACATGCTTCAGGTCTGTTTGGTCGTTGTGGGGGGTTTGGGAATGAGAACAACTCGATTTGATTTTCTCCAACTTGTAAATCTAATTTGTAGGAGTTTCGCTTATCCCGATAATTTTCTTGGATAATTTTAAAGCCTAGGATTTCGACGTAGAATTTTTTGGATATCTCGTAATTAGAACAGATGATTGCAGCGTGGTGAATTTTAATAGGCTTCATAATTAGGATTTACGCATTTTAATAATAAATTGTAGAGACGTGTAAACCGAAGGTTTTCCCGCAGGGATTAATCACGTCTCTACATATATTAAGAGTCTTGTAATATGGTTTTTGATACAATCCTGGTTTTTTTACGGTCAGCTTCTGATAAGTCTTGCCCTGCTTGAAGTTGGGTAGCAGAAGTTTGTAACACTGTTGCTGCACTCATATCGCCCATTTGTAAAGCGGTTTTTGCAGCGGTTTGTAGCATTGTTGCCGCGCCTGCTCGATCACCCATTTGAAGTTTTGTTTCTGCAAGCTGGGTTTGTCGGTATTTTGCTAGCGCTAAAACATGCTGTTGTACGTTGGGGTCTGCTGCTGCCTGATATTGTCCTGTAACATTTGCCTCGACAAAGAATATTTCTGAAAGTACTCCTGTAATGTTTTGACTGGGGTCATCGTAACGCACTTGTAATTGTGCAATTGGTTGTCTACCTATTGGCAGTTGCGAAATATACAAGTTTGCTAGGATTACCCGTTCAACATCACGCATCAAGTCGCCGATGCGTACAGATATTCGCCCATCGGGGTCTTGCTGTACGGGTAACTCAATTGTTTCCGGCGCCACTTGTGCTACAGGTTTGAGTTCGGCTAACCGTACTTTTGGAACTAACGAAAACAGTAGGTAGGCATTTGTTAAACTCACGGTTTGAATGCGCGTGAATAGCTGATTAAACTTTGCTTCCGCCTCATCGGGTTGCTGAATGTGGGATAATGAGCCACCACCAGCATCAGCAATTTGTTCGAGAACATCTTGGTTCCAATTGTCCCCAAATCCTAACGTGTTCAAAGTCAAATTGTAGCTAGCAGCTAATTTGGCAAATTCTAAACAGCGTTTATTGCTACCATGTTCGTTTTCACCGTCGGTCAGTAAAAAAGCTTGCGATATTGACTCTTTACTACCTTTGGTCAGTTCCTTAATGCCCAACTGCAAACCTTCATCAATGGCAGTACCCCCATCAGCAGCAAGCTTGTTGATTTGCTGTTTGATGCGTTCTGGGTCTTCTACTGTTTGGTTGGATACCAACACCTTCGCGCGGTGGTCAAAAATAACAACACTAAGGCGGTCACCAGGATTTAATCTGTCAACAATACGGCAAGCCGCTTTTTTGACAGTTTCTAACGGGCGCCCACTCATCGAACCACTATGGTCAAGAATTAGGCACAAATTCAACGGTACATTGCGGTTAATACTATCCGCAACGGCTGATATCGATATCGCCAACTGCCGTTGACTATTCGGCTGGCTCCCATCTAAGTTGACATCATTTAGCGCAGGCTGCAAGCTAACCTTCATAAATCCTTCTATCCCGGCGACACGTGTTTATAATTAACTTCAGTAAGCAGTGTAACTGCTACGGAAAAGTTAGAATTGTTAATTATCCTCGGTTGATAGTCAACTACTACTGGTTACGAATTAGTACTTAATAACCATTAATCGAATGGCACTTATTCAGCACTATAGTACTGAATAAATTCGGAAACTGGGAGTAAATGACTAAAAGAACCAAGGACTATTTATAGATTAACGAGAGATTCGCTCTTATTATCGAGAAATCCACACCTCCAGTTGACCTGCTGAAACGTTAGGATGTATTACAGTTAACGGCATTATCTCAGGCAACAGTTGCTATGGACTCTTACCCCATCAAGGCTGTGCAAGCCCCATATTACGGCGATAACTTTTACCGCACACCGCCACCAGATTTACCCTCTCTTTTGTTGAAGGAGCGAATTGTCTATCTCGGAATGCCGCTGGTTCCTGCTGTTACGGAACTAATAGTTGCCGAACTGCTGTTCTTGCAATCAGACGACCCCGAAAAGCCAATTAAGATTTACATCAACTCGACTGGCACATCTGGTTATAGTGGCGAACCAGTTGGCTTTGAAACAGAAGCCTTTGCCATTTATGACACAATGAAGTACATAAAACCGCCTATCCACACCATTTGTATTGGTTCTGCAATGGGTATGTCGGCTATGCTCCTCAGTGCAGGTACAAAAGGCTGTCGTGCCTCGTTGCCCCACGCTACGATTATACTCCACCAGCCCAAGAGCTATGCTCAAGGTCAAGCCACGGATATTCAAATTCGCGCCAAAGAAGTTTTAGCAAACAAAGCTACTATGGTCGATATCCTCTCGACTACTACAGGCCAAACCAAGCAGAGAATCGAGAAGGACATGGATCGTCTTTTCTATATGACACCTCATCAGGCTGTGGAATATGGATTGATTGACCGAGTATTCGAGAAAGAAGAACTTGCCAATCCCCCACTCCCCGCTGCGAGCATCCTTTAAATGGTGCTGAGTGGAAAGTGCAGAGTGCTGAGTAAATAGAATTTGAGTTAAGAGTTAATAGTTACAAGTTTTATATTAAAAACTATCTACCTACTCAGCACTCAGCACTCAGCACTCAGCACTCAGCACTCAGCACTCAGCACTCAGCACTCAGCACTCAGCACTCAGCACTCAGCACTCAGCACTCCTAACTAATAACTATTCACATTTGGAGTTACATTAAAATGCCTATAGGTGTTCCAAAAGTTCCTTACCGGATGCCGGGGGAACAATATACACAGTGGGTTGACATTTACAACCGTCTTTACCGTGAGCGGGTTATATTCTTACCGCGCGATATTGACGATGAAATCGCCAACCAAATCGTAGCAGTAATGCTTTATCTTGATTCGGAAGACCCTGGTAAAGATATTTCTCTATATATAAACTCTCCAGGTGGGATGGTAACATCCGGGTTGATGATTTATGACACAATGCAGCATATTAAATCTGATGTTGTAACGATTTGTGTCGGTTTGGCTGCTTCAATGGGTTCATTCTTGTTGGCAGGTGGCGCCAAAGGTAAGCGTTTGGCATTACCACACTCGCGTATCATGATACACCAACCAAGTGGTGGCACGCGCGGGCAAGCTACAGATATTGAAATTGAAGCGCGCGAAATTCTGAGAATTCGCCATCAACTCAACGGTATCTATGCTACCAACACAGGGCAACCATTAGAAAAAATTGAAAGAGACATGGATCGTGACTTTTTCATGTCCGCACAAGAGGCTAAAGATTACGGCTTGATTGACAAAGTGATCGAAGAACGTCCTTAATTAACTTAGCCATCTTCTTAGATTTCCTCTTAGATTCCCGACTTCTTGAAGAAGTCGGGAATCTTATGTATTTAATCTTGTGTATCTAGTTATAAATATTACATTTGTATACCTGATTTTTGCCATTCCTCTTTTCAAAAAAGCTGTTAAGGCGGTATTATGTGTAGCGTAATTTTGCTTTAATACGGATGGTAAAGTTGTTTATAGTAAGTAAGTGCGGGTGCAAAGTTTCCGGAAAAGCATTTTACGTTTCCGAAGAAATTGTCAAGACTAAACTAGATAAAGTCAGTCAATAGTCTTTTTTATTGAAGTACCAGGTTCTAAGCTTAATTATGTAAGTACCCGCTCCTGGTATTTGCAAACTGCTCCTGAAATAGACGAATAGTGCTACAACGGCGCCTCCAAGAGGCATTTACAAAGAGTTAAGAGTCAGGTATAAACACTCAGCACTCAGCACTCGTACAGACGCGATTAATCGCGTCTGTACCTAGCACTCAGAACTATCTTCAGGTTATGTAAACAATTATTCTTGCTTGTGATGGCTTAAAGATGGATGTAGTAGATTGCTACCGTGTATTAGGGTTAAGGTCGGGCGCCTCGTTTTCCGACATCAAAGCTTCGTATCGTAAACTAGCACAGCAATACCACCCCGATATCAATCCAAATGACAATAAAGCAAAAGAAAAGTTTATCGCGCTGACAGAAGCCTACAAATTCCTTTTACAGGTAGTAGCACCAGTAGCTTCAGTTTCCAATGCACCAACTCAACCAGCAACACCAAAAACAACTACTCAGGCGCCACCCAAACAACCTCCCAAGCAACCACCACAACAAGCACAACCACAACCTAAACCGCCAAACATACTTGAAATAGAACGGCGCCTAAAGTGGAAAACATACGAACAACTACAGCGCTTCATCCGCGAACGACGTTTTCCACAAGCCATCGCTTTAGCAGAAGCATTAGCCGAACGCTTACCCGAAGACCCCGAAGTTAAACAGTGGCAAGCAATATCGTACCAAGTATGGGGACGCGCGCTAATAGCCGATAAACAGTGGTTAAAAGCTCGTATATACCTGAAAAAAGCCCTAAAAACTGACCCCAATAATAAATCCCTATTCGACGAAGTACAACGCGACTTCCAAAAACTAGAGCAAATCTTCTAACACAACTCTTGTGAAGCAGGCATCCCTGCCTGCCCTGATATATAAGTATTAGCTGCCCTGATATAAAGGACGGGCAAGGATGCCATTGGTGTCAAGTTAAGGTTGGCGCCCATACGTCCAACGATAGGTTTTATGATGAACGAGGTATAAACATGAACTTTTTGCTTACTTTTATACTTAAGCTGCAATCGAAGCAGATAAACAAAGTACTAATAGCCGCTGAAAAAGTTCATTTTTTGTTCCTTTCAGACGCAAATTTTAAGCATAAATACTTATTGTTCTAGTAGATTTAGTTCTAGCAAGGGTTGAGAATTTTCATCAAGTTTCAATTTACCACCTAATTTGCCATTAATTTCCAATGTATACTTACCTTTTGATAAACCTTGTAAATAATAAACTCCAGCATTATTAGTCACAGAAAAAATTCGGTTCTTATTATCTGTTTCTATAGCTTCTACTCTTGCGCCTGCAACTGCTTTACCTTGGGCATCAGTGACAATTCCTGATACTGTATATGAACGAATTAATGGAATTGATACACGGGCAAAGCTACCAGCAACTACATCAACGGCATAAGCAGTAGTTTTAGTTTGCCAGTCAGGAGGAAAATCAGCAGGATCAATATCTAAGCGATAAGTTCCAGGCGCCAGACGTACAGTAGCACGATCTCCTTGAATATCTGGTTGTAAAGACTTTAATGGTTTATTATTAATTGAAACTATAGTACCTAAGTTTTCTGTATACAATTTTTCTCTATTATCTAGTTGACCATTACTATTAGCATCAAAAAATGGCTGAATTAATAAACCACCTTGGGTACGAAAGTAGTTAGAACGTCTATCCCCTAATGAAATACCTTCTTGCAAATTCAAGCTAGAAACTAGCTCGAACTTGAAAGCAGGTTCATTAGCAGTTAGAGATACACCTTCATAGCGTCCTCGTAACAATAAACCTGGTATCACTGTTGTTTCTAATGAGGCAATTACTCCATTACCTTGGGAACCTATACCATAACCCATTTGTACTGCCCACAAATAAGCATTATCAATGGTCTTTTTTTGAGAACGATATTGCCAACCTAACGTAAGCAAGTTGTTACTATTATTGAGATTACGTGTTTCGTAATTTAAAAGTAATGAATGTCCTGAAACACTACTGTCAGACAAATTGTATGTTAACTGTGAAGCAGTACCTATTTCACTACCTTGAAGACTTAATTCTAGTTTGTCAAGACGTTGTAATGAATTCCAACGAAGGCGATTTTCCGTATCCAGGCTCACACGATTAAAGCTAAAATAGTTTTTAGTCTGAAAGTTAAGTTGTATTCCGCCAGATGTTGCATCTCGACTGTTTGTAGTAGCAAATAAGCTAATACCAGGAAATATATTCCAATTGAGATTCAACCGACTAGATAGAAAATCCCTGGCAAATGAAACGTTGAACTGACGAGATGGTTCATAACGAATGTCAGCAATTGTATTCAACTCATTTCCTCCCAGTGCTGAAATTGCGACTTGTAATGGAAAGTTGGTTGGACGATAGAATACTTCTGCTAGTCCTTGAATAGATTTGTGATAGACTGCACCTACACCTACTGTCAATTCTTCTGATAAACCCCAACGTCCAGCAATTCCACCTTGAAAATCAGAAAAATTACCTAACAAACTTTGATTTTGATCAAATTTCCGCTGCCACCCACCGGAAACAACCCATGCTGAAGTACCATCTGGAATTTGTCCTGGTATTGCGGAAAAATTTGCTTGTTGAGTTTCTGGTTGTGCTGTCAGTCTTCCTTGGGGATAAAGTAAGACACGATAGTTACTAGCTAAAGATTGGTTATCACCCTTAATATTTTCAAAACGATAAATACCAGAAGAATCAACTAAGGTTTCAGCAATAATTTTATCTGCAAAACCTTTCACCAATCTTATTAAAGTTCCAGGTTTAGCTTGACCAGTAATAGTGCGTCCAATTTCCCCTGTTTGTAGTCTTTGTTGTGGATGTGACAAGCCACCTCCAAAGGATTTAAGAGGTGTAAAGCCTTGACGGTTGATCGACGTAAAACCCCAATAATCACCTAAATTTTGGCTTGGCCAGAAAGTGGGATGAGAGCCAACAAAATAATCTGCTTGGTTGGTTTGGCGTAAAAACTGGGCTTCATTTATTCTCCATGCTTGTGGGTTTTGTAAATCTGCTTGATTAATACTCAAAAACCATGAACCACCAGCAAGCGTGCCAACTGCCAGGAAATCTCCCTGATAATTTCTTGATGTACTTGTAGTCGCAGTTGCATTAATTTTTTGCTCAATCGCTGCTATGTTAAAGTTTTCAGATTTGATAATTGGTAAACCATCTAAAATGATTGGTGTTTCAGACGAATCAGTACTGTTATTGGTTTGATTGAGCCAAGGTATGTCTAAAATAATAGCATATTCATTAATATCAAATTTTGCCTTGATGCCGAACAGTGTTTGTAAATCAGCGATAGAAAATACTAATCCTAGTTCTCGATCTGTCTGAAGTTTTTTTGTATCTATTCGTGTGACAATTCCTGGTGAACGTAATTCTAATTGACCATCTGGCAAAGAGGTTTGATTCAGTTTCAGAGTTTTAATTACTATGTCATAAGGTAAGAGCCAATTAGAAAAATCAATTGCTTGAGAACCATCTTCTTTACCACGCACTAGGATGCTAGAATTATCATTAGCTTTACCTGCATTTAAACCTACAGGGAAAACTTGAAATTCTAATTTTTGATCAACTTGTTTATTTATTATTTCTTCAGCGTTAGAAATTGGTAAATTATTAGCATATACTGGAGAAGTAATAATTTCACAAATAATAAATATTTTAGGAATCCAATATATAAATTGATTGAGTTTTAATTGAGCTAGCACAACTTATTAGCCCGATGCCTAATTTTAATAAAAGAAGAGACATTAAGTTGCTATGTCTCTCAAAATAATCAAAATAATTAACTACCATATAAGTAATAAAGTTAATGGCATTGATAACTGATACAAAATCTCTTTTATTTAACTTTTGTTTCAGTACTTTGATTAGGTATGATAATATTCAAATTAAAGGGCAATTGCTTTTTATTGGAACCCTCTTCCCATGTTAATTCACCACTTAGCTGATATTGACCAGGAGCAAGCTTTTCTTTATCAGGGTAATTTAATGATAACTTATTTTCTCCTTCTGCCATGACAACACCTAAGTCGATCTGCCCTGCTTTGATCGCTGTTGCCCCATTACGTAATGTCCAGTTTATTTTTGTTAAAGCGGTGGCTTTACCATTGTTGCGAAGTAAAATTTGAATCTGTTGTTTTTGCTGATTAAAACTGGCACTATCTAGTAATGGTTTAGCGGATAGATTACCCTTGCGTACATATAATGTTACTCCCAAGCGTGTTAATAGATTTACTTTATTACCCTGATTATCCTTGGACTCGTTAAGAGTTTCGTTAAATACGACGGCACGATACTCGCCTTCAGGAAGATTAGGGGCTAGCCTGCTGATAAGACGTACTCGCCTAGTTTCCCCTGGTTTGATCATCAACTCACGGGGTGAAAATTGTAAGTATGGAGTGAGGTCAGTCGGACTTGATTTGATAGTTTGGAATCCTGTATCACGATTATATGTGAAAGGTTCGGCATAAATACGAACACGAGTAGAAGCATTACTAGTGTTGGTAATTGAGATTGTGTTTTGGGCTTGTCCGTTATCTGTTTTAGCTTCGATGACAATTGGAGCAATACGGACTTGAGCACCAGCTTTACCTGTAAATAAAAGTAAGGTAGATAAACAAGCTCCAAAAGTGATTTGAGTAAGCCATTTATTTTTAAACATAGTTGGTCGTTATTTTGAGGTAGCAATAGTTTGATATGAACCAGAATATTAAGATTACTAGTAGTAGTTAATATAACAGCGCTACTCGGAATTATCATAATTAAAGCAGTCCTAACTTAGTCTTTCATGACTACTATAGGTCTCTAATGTTTTTATTAATTTTTGAGGATTGTATTAATAAAAATACAGAAATAAAACCATAGAATTGGGAGCTTAGTCTCTGAGATAGCTCCCAAAACTTTATGCCTTTACACGCTTTTACTTATCTTTGATTACCTACTTATAGCGTTTCCTAAGCAAATGAGGTACACTTAATTCTTTACTAACAGAATAAGTAGTTTTAAAAACGTACTTAACTAGACAGGGAAACGCTATATTAGATTTACTTCCCCTTTAAAGGACTAATTAGGAGTACCTGGTACAGCTGTTACAACCACTGTATAAGAATAATTACCTTGTGGTATAGGCGCTCCGCTAGTAACAGTTAAAATTACGGGAATTCGATTTACCCCAGAAGAAAGAACATTAGGTCCTTGAGCCTGTGCTGTACCTCCAGAAACAGGTTGTCCAGGTTGCACATTATAACTGACTGTACCTGAAGTATTGCAAGCGAATGTGGCTGCTCCTTGACCATAGAGTACGTTAGTACCACTTAGATTTAATTGACCTGGTTCAACACCTTCTACACTACAGAAATTTTGGACTTGTCCTTGAAATGGAACGGGGGCTGATTGAGCCATTGTTTTAGGAGCAAAAGCAACACTACCAGCCAGTACGCACGCGGATGCCAATAAAAAACGACGAATCATAAATTAACCTTTCTAAAAATAAATTATCACCAATCAGAAAAACTAAACACACATAAGACACTATGCCTATACACAGATAACCTATTATTCAAAATATTGAAATATCAATTAATAACTGTATATAGACAATATTCTGATTAACAAAAGGACTTTGCCTCTAGGCTTTTGTCTTTGGTTTAGTTCATGACACTAATATACAAAATAATTTATACAAAAAAATTGTAATAATTACTGAATTTAGGCGATTTTGCTTTAAACCAGTGATCATACGTGTTTTTTGTGATTTTTAAGATTTTTTTTAAATTTTATATTTAGCCTAAGTATTAATACTGAAATAAATATGAACTTTGGGAAACAGTCTGCTCCTAGATTTGCGCTTCCTGTGCGGTTGGCAGAGGCGCCAATATTTGCTACTTTTAAATGATATAGTGTAACTTAGTAATAAATTTTTCTCTTCCATCACCAGTGGTGACGTTACAACAATATAGAAGTAATTGATTTGGTTCCTGCTTTTCAAAGCACTGTTGTAACTGGTTTGCTTAAGTATCTAGGGTGCTTAAGCAGAGAGGAAATTTTCCTAGATACAAACATCCCAGCGAATACATTGTCAAATTTACGGTTGTAACGCAATAGTTGTTCGTATGGCACCAACAATGCTTCTAGAAAATCTTTGCTAAAGGTTTCTTGAGGATTATGGTTTATTAAAGATTCGTATTCTACTATTTCATCTAATAAATTCCTGATTTGAGCAAAGTAAGAATCTATTATCAATTTCCAACCTTCGGGGTCTTTTTGCTTTTTCTCGCTCGTTTTGATGCAAGCTGATAATTGCTTGCTAGAATTTATCTATCCAAGATTTAGTTATTTGATACCTCACATCTTGCACCAAGAAAAATTGATGGATTTTAAGCACTCAGTAGTAAGCGCAAAAGCCTTGATTTATCGAGAAAAACCAATATAAGTAGTGTAGCTTTATCGCATAGCTTTTTGCTTTAACCGAGTATGTACTGAGAGGTGCAAGATATAAGATACTGTTGTTGGAAGTTCCTATATAGCGCGCGACTGTAAAGCCACCTCTTGACCTTGCTTGACCAACAAGAACAATATTGCCATCTCCTTGAGTCGCAACGTAACATCCTGTAATATTTAGTAATATTTAGTAATATTTAGTTGGATTCTTTTAGCCTCCACCCAACCTACATAGCTTCATAATGTGCAGTTAAGAAAGTTGCACATTCAGGGGTAACATTTCTGATTTGATACAATTATGCTGGAGTCAAGTGTTACAGTCTAAACTTACTAATACATTTAAACTGGGCACCAGTATTATTTGAGATTCAAGTAATAAAAATACTAATATTCTATGGAATCTACTGTTACTCAGTTGGATAAACCGCATGTAAATTCAGAATTACTTAAGGATTTACATTTTACTGCTAACCATGCTCACAACTGGCGCCTATTAATATTTCTAGTTTTATATGTTGTAGCTGCGTATACAGCTTTTGTTGTATCCCAAACAATTATAAGTCCTTGGTGCTACTTGATTTGTTTACCGTTTTATTTAGTTGCAGCAGCTTCGTTACATGGAATTAGTCTATTTACCCATGAGGGAGTACATGGAGTTTTGCATAGTAATACAGTATGGAATCGTTTTTTAAGTATTATTTGTGCTTTGCCTGTTGGACAAAATTACTCAGCGTATAAAGTGCTGCATCTTAAACACCATAAACATTTGGGTAAGACAGGCGACCCTGACCATTATAGTAATTACACGAAGTGGACTTGGTTACAATTTTTGATGCACTGGGGGCGCCTAATTATTGGTTATCCAGTGTATTTAGTCGCAATTCCAGTTTTAGGGTTTCGTCAAGGTGATGCTCAAGACAAAGTTTGGATTGTTATTGAGGTTGCTTTATTGGGAATCATAACTACAGCCCTAATTATGGCGCCAATCAATATCAACTTATTTATACATGGTTGGTTGATCCCAATGGTATTTATTAACACGATGGTGAATATTCGCGGGATGAGTCAGCACACACTGCTAGAACACGAGTTCGATACGATACGCGGTACACGCACTATTCTTACAAACCCAGTCACGCGCTTTTTCATGTGTAACGAAAATTATCACCTCGAGCATCATTTGTATCCTGGTGTACCTTGGTATAATTTACCACGTTTACATGATGAACTTAAAGATGAACTAATATCCAAAGGCGCCCCATTTATTCCTTCGTATTTCGCTTTTGTACGTGATTTTGCTCTTGCTAGTTTACAGAAATCACCTGTTGGAAGTGTTGCTATTAAATAATCTAAATTTATGCAGGCATTTAAATCAAAGCAAGTATATGCAAGTAAAACACCAGAATTATGCTGGGAAGAACTAATTACATTACCTACATTGGAGACAGCCGTAGCGCATGTCGCAAAAGTTTACAATTTTAATAAGCATCCTTACATTATATGGATGAATAATAAATCAACAAGCCGTGATGCTTTTCGTCAAAGTCAATTACCTTTTCGCTTTGCCGTTGAGTCATTTTCCCAAGCTTTAGCTGCGGTTCTCGCGCGCGTACAATTTCTTGAAGCACGACTGCCACTTTATGCCAATATTGCTGAGGAACACGGTTATGGTAATCCTCTACGTTCCCACAAATTTAGTTTCCGCGAGTATTTACTTGCTTTGGGAGCTTCGGAAGTAGAATTAAATACATTTTGTACTACTCCTGTTCTCGGATTTAATCAATCTATTTTGACTTACTGTCTAACTCAAAGTCCAGAAGCAGGCGCCGCAATGCTGTGTATAATCGAATATCTATATGTAGGGATTAGCGCTTCGATTGCTAGCACCTTACAACAAAAGGTTTGGACACTTCCAGGTAGTCAGTCACATTACACAACCCACGAAAAACTCGATACCGAACATGCTAGAGATTTAATGAATGTAGCAACTCCAGCTTGGAAAGAAATAATATCGCGTTCCCAAGTTTCCCAAGCGCTTGTTCTTGGCGCCTACTATTTTTGGAGTCTGTACGATGATTTGTGCCCCACCAACTGAATTAGCATTTTCCCAAGTTCGCGAAGACCCTACAATTGAACTGCGGATTATCAAGCAATTATCCCAATCCCAAAATCATCCGTTACGACTGCTGTTAATTGCATCAGGAGGTTGTACTGTCCTCAGTTTACTGGCATGTCCAGAGGTAGCACACATTGATGCAGTTGATTTAAATCCTGCACAACTTCATTTAGTTGAGTTACGACGACAGGCATTATTATATTTATCCCTAGAAGAACAACTAGATTTAATCGGCGCCAAATCAGTAACTCAAGCTCAAAGAGTTAATATATACAATCAAATTGCAGCTAATTTGCCAATATCCACCAAAAATTACTGGGACACACGAATTGAACAAATTGCTTTTGGTGTTAACCAAGTTGGCAAATTCGAGCAATTATTTCGTGAATTATCTGCTTCTTTTACTGCATCTGGTCTCATCCCACTCCGCGACCCAGACACAGCGACTCGTAACCCTCAATGGCACCAAATTTTTGAAAGCGTTTTCGAGCGAAACAAACTCGCGCGTATTTTTGGTGATGCTGCTGTTAATTACTCGATGGATAGAAGCTTTGGTACACATTTTGCCGATGTTTTTGCTCAAGCGTTACAAAAATACACAAAGGCAAATTACTTTCTAACTCAAGTTTGGAGCGATTGTTATTCATATGGTATCGATGGAGTACCGCTTTACCTCCAACCGGGAATGCAAATCTCAATTCGAGAGCTTGGAACTTCAAGGTTAAAGTTACATCACGGTGCTTTTGCTCAAAAAATGCTCGAACTTGCTCGGAACCAACCTTTTGACTTGATCCAATTTTCTAATATTTCCGATTGGATGCCCCCTACAGACTTAGATGACATGCTTCAAAATGCGGTGCGTTGCCTCAAACCTGGTGGCGCCTTGGTTGGACGGCGCCTAAATGGGGATCACTGCCTAGAAAAGGTCATGGCTAAACATATCTATATTAATGAAAACCTAAATCGTACACTCTTGGAATCTGACCGTTCGTTCTTCTACCGTGAAGTCGTTGTAGGTTGGAAAATTTAAGTTAATCTAACATCTAATATCTAAAGAATGAAATTTCATCGTGTTGCCCGCGCAGAACGTCATCTGTTCCAACCGGGAATTGTTGCTATCGAACAAATTGCCAAATATCCTCTAGGAAATGACTTTTTTCAAATTGACCACGGACTTGACTACTTTGCTTTTTTTGACCGTCTTGGCAAAGTTAATTATTACGTAATGCACGATAACGACGAAGTTGCTGCTGTTGGCGCCGGGATACTGCGTCAAATTCCATACCAACAATTCGCTCTACCTGAAAGTACTTGGTATCTGTGTGATTTGAAAGTGTACCCTAACTACCAGCGTCGCAATTTATCTTTAAGAATTCTTGGTCACGCCATAATTGATGGTATAGATGAGTGTAATCGCGGTTATTTTATCTCAATGAACCCTGGTGACGGCAGTCCCAACCGTTGGGTAAGAGTGATTAAAAAGTATTCACCAGTTAAATTTACCGCATCTACCCAATTGGGTATTTATAGTCTTGATGCTGCAACAATGAAGGAAATAGCTCCGTTAATTAGCGAATATAGAGGAAATATTTCTTATTTATCCCTCAAAGGTATCAAAGATATACGTTTACAAAGTACGGGTGATATCTTACCCTTGGCTCACGTTCAATGGGGAGCAGGCGCCAACAAGTCTACATTAGAAGTTATACCTGGGTATACTCATATGTTTTGTGTACCTAGTGATGACGAACTAGCGCTTTGCCTAGCACAGAAAGCAATTTACCCAGGCGCCAGTGCAAGCGTTGTTAGTCATGGTATGGAGGATAGCGACTGGCGTTTTATCCTAACAAGCGACATTTGAGATTCCCAACCACTTTTATATGTATTGGGAATCTGAATGATTATCATAACGTAACTAACAGAAAACTCTATCTTATTGATGCTTGAGTCTTAGCTGTTTCTGCCTGACGGTACGGTTTAGTCAAACCAAGTACAGACTGTGCGGAGGGAAAAGCATTAGTGGCATTTTGAACTTCAGCAGTTTGTAGTTCGGGTTGAGTAGTTGTGATGACCCGATAACTGACAGAAGACATGGGAACCATTGGCTTTGTTGCTGGTCGCATTGATAAAACTGGTTGCAACACTGGTTCTGGAATTACTTCTGGATCTACTTCTGGAAGTGAGATTTCTTTTACGGTTTCTTTTATAGTCTCCTTTGTAGTTTTTTGTGGAACTGAGGATGTTACACGCTCTTTATCTAGAAACCAATCGAGCGAAGATAGCATCGGACTTGTTGGCGCCACCTTGAGTTCGTTGATTTGAGCATCTTTATACGAGATTTCGGTTTGAAGTTGAGATAATCGTTTCTCCAACTTCGACGATTCTCTAGCAGAGTGGTGCCAAGCTAACACTGATGCAGTCGCCGCTGTTACCCCTATGGTTAACAAAGCTCCAACAGCCGGGGAGACGATATCTTTGAGTCTGCCATCAAAGACTTGTCGATTTTCAAGTTGAATTTGTACTGGCTTCGAGCCTTGCGTATATAGCAAGGCGCCAAAACCACCTAGCAATGTTGCTGAGATTACAACGGTCGGCAGTAACACTTTTTTGAGCATATCGGAAATCTACTGGTATCCAGTTTGTACGATAAATTGCTGTTTCTATAACTGCACCCTAGCGGAAAGCCATTCATTACCTCAGCAGTCCTAGAATACTGAACTACGGAGGAGAGGGAAGTAATTTTTGTTTACCTACTCATTTAAAATTAATTACTTATTAAAGCATTGTTTGTATCATTTTGATGAAGTTATCGAAGAATTTGTAAATTTTTTACATAGATTTTGCTATCTCTACAAATAAATACTTATTTATCATTATCAAAAGTTACTAAATTATTATTATTGGTACGCAAATTTTGGATAGAAGCCATTGTATATGAAGAATTAAAGATAATAATTAAGCAGCAAGTAACCTTATGTAAGAAAACCACGCGCACTGGCAAGCATCATATATTACTAAGCTAAATAAATAGTACATAAAGACTAAAAAACCCGACTTTCTCAGAAAGCCGGGTTCGTGTGAGGCGCGTTCAATAAGAATCAGTTAGTTTTATCAAAGACGACAATAAACTCCCTGTTCACGCTGCATCAGTTGATAACCAACTAACTCGCGTCGTAAAGTGGCGCAATCAGGATGGTAGCGCTTGATAATCTCATTAACAGTACGTTCAGGATATTTCACTCCCATATCAAATTTTTCTACTAACCATTTGAGAATAACTAACCGCTTTTTTCGACTCGCAGGAATTTCCTTGAGACGCTCTTCGGCTTCGGGGTTTTGGAAATCTCCTTCAATATAAGTTTTTAGTACTTTGTTTTCCCAGGCTTGTGTACTAACATCCTCAACCAAAGAAGCCATTTTCTCTGGTGTAAAAACCTCTTTACTCAAGGAGAGTAATGCTTCACTATCTAACTGATATAAATGAGCATTTCCTTCTGGGCGCATACGAACTAAATTTAACTCTTTTAATCTTGCTAAATGATGCGATACCGTTGGCTCTTTCAATTGCAGTAGTGCCGCTAATTCCTCCACACTACATTCTTGCGAAGCCAAAATACCTAAAATTTTTAACCTACTTTCATCTGCTAATGCTTTAAAAAAGCGTAGCAAAATTTTAAATTGCTCATTTTCCATACTTTCATATAATTGATTCGATACTCATCTAATTAGAGCTGAATCTAATTATCGTGCTGCCCTCCTTTTATGCAGCATTTACTTTTTGCTGTTTTATATTTTTTGCAGTCAATTTTTCATTTTGTAGTCTTTTTACAAATAAAATTTAGTTTCTTAAGTAGTTCTTTACATTTATACATATAAAACTCCTAAAAAGCTACAAAACTTTGAACTGGCGAATCAGGATACAGGTAAGAAGGTCAAAGTTAATATAAGTAATTTCTAATTGCATCATTAGAAAATCAAAACTATGCAAGTTCATTTCTGAGATTTGCGTTCTAAACCATCTACCTTTAGTTAGGTATTAAGGTATTTTAGACAAAACTATATAGAGCTATGTTTATGCTCATCAAAATAGAAGCCGATTAAATGTAACCGTAAGTAGGCGCCGCCTGTAACTAACGTTACTGTACAGGACGAACAATTGCAGGGGTTGTAGGTGTTGTAGGTTGGAAAGCAGCTGTTAGGGCGTTATCTAAAGTCGGCGCCATGACGATACGGTTTTGGTAGGCAACAACGACTCGAACTAAAGTTGGGACACTGTTTTGTTCGGCTTCAAGATAAATAGGTTCAACGTACAGTAGAGATTGTTCGATAGGAATAATCAGCAAATTGCCTTGAATGACTCTTGACCCTTCACGGTTCCATAAAGTAATTTGCTGCGAAATCACTGGGTCTTGATTGATTAATGCATCGATTTGTTCTTGTCCGTAAACAAGCTGCTGTTTAGGAAATTTATATAAAAGTAGCTTGCCGTATTCCGAGCCATCCGAACGTGCAGCGAGCCAAGCGATCAAATTTGGGCGTTGGGTGGGTGTAAAGGGCAGCAGTAGGATAAATTCTTCGCTTTTTGCAGTTGGCAACTTCGTAATTAGGTAGTAAGGTTCGACGGTACGGGGTTTAGCGCCATAAATTTCATTGGGTATTTGCCATAGGTCTTCGCGGTTATAGAAAACCTGCGGGTCAGTCATGTGGTATGTAAGCAAACGTTCGGTTTGAACGTTAAATAAGTCTACTGGGTAGCGTAAATGGCTTGCGAGCGCACTACTCATTGCATCGAGTGGTTTGAACAGGCTTGGGAAGACTTTCGTCAGCGTTGTAATAAGTGGGTCACTCTGATCAGCTACATAAAAATTTACGCTGCCATTATAAGTATCAACCACAACTTTAACTGAGTTCCGAATATAGTTAAATTCATGCTTACCTGGGTCAGAGTAGGGATAGGTATTACTAGTTGTATAGGCATCAATAATCCAGTAGAGGTGAATTTTTTCACCCGTCTCAGTCGTGGCGCCAGCATCAGCCGCAACTAAGTAAGAGTCGCTATCGTAGTGTAAAAATGGGGCGATTTCCTTAACTCGCTCCATTATATTGCGGCGAAATAATAATTTGGTTTGTGGTGTAAAATTGCGAGTCACCAGCATTTGCCAATCTTTGAGATATTGGGCAAACATCAATCGGCGCCAAAGTGGAGTAATTGGAATACCCCCACGTCCATCGTAAACGTTATAAACATTATCATTACCACTTGCATAATCTAACTCTTGGGTTTTTGTGCCCGTCATTACATAATTATTAGTTATTTCCCCGTAGTAAATGCGTGGTTTTCCGATGGGAATACTTGCTCGAATGCTTTCATCCGACACCCGCAAAAAACCCTGTTGACTTCCCGACTCAACACCAATATCTTGAACGTAGTAATCTGGTAAACCACCTGGACCGACAGTGTTGACTGGACTCAGTGTAAAACCATAACCATGTGTGTAAATTAAGTGTTGATTTATCCAAGTTTTTGCTTGTTCGGGTAGTGCAGTCGAATCTAATTCGCGCGTGGAGATAATCGTTTGCTGCCTTTCACTTTCAGAATTTTCCTTATTCGTTCTCAACGTGTAACGGTCAATATCAGCACTAGGAAAATTGTAATAAGGTCGGATTTGTTGTAACTGACGATTTGCCTCTAATAGCGGATTTGTATCCCAAAGTCGAATATTACGAATTGTTAAATAATTTTCTTTTAAGTCAGCAGTAGTTAATGTACCTTGGGGAGCAAAAGTTTCTTCTTCAATATCGTCTAATTTGAATGCTTGTCGAGTTAAGTCAATAGTTCGTCGTATATAAGGACGCTCTTGAGTTAATTCATTAGGTTGAACCAACAAACGTTGTGCCAGCATTGGGATGAATTCCCCTGTTAGGATAGCAATTGTGCCAAAAACAGCAAATGCGTAAACCAAATGACGTGGATAAGGCAATTTAATTAGCTTCTTAGCACCAAAACGGTACTTTGTTTCGTTTTTGTCTGTTTGTCGCGCGACTCGATATAACATTAAAACTATCAGCAGCAGGTAAACTCCAATTAAACAAGCTGCCCAACTCAATGCAGTGTAAATGGGCAACTCCACATTCGCAGCTGTATAACTGGCGCCGAAATTAACTCCACGTTTATCTAGAAGTAGCCAATAGCGCAGTAACCAATACCGTAACGCCACACCAAACATACTAAGGGAAGCCAAACTATTGAGATGCAGGCGTTGTGATATGGAAAAACCGGGAAAACGACCTTCACTCACACTGTTGGCTGAACGTAAATAAATTAGCGATACAGCAACAAGATTGTATAAAAATATTCCTAAAAAAAATAATTCTACGAGTTGCCAAATTGGCAGCGAAAAAACATAAAAGCCGATATCGCGTTCAAAAACAGGTTCGGTCAGATTAAAACGAGTGAAGTGGAATAATTCTAAAAACTTATCCCAGTGAGCCAAAAACAAAAATCCTAGTAATAAGCTTTGAAGTAATCCGAAAACAAGTAAAAAAGAAGAGTGAAAAATTAAAATTAGTAGTGTGCTTCCAAGTATCATACCGATTTTTAAAGTTGATATTGATACTTGTGGTAGTTTAAATATTGAAAAAACCAGTTGAAATTGTTTTGTGACTTGTGCTGGGATAAGATGCCAGATTTTTAGAGTTTCTTGAGCATAAAAAGCAAATATTACCCCAGCGCAAACGCTTAAACAAATTACGATGGGCAGAAGAATGCTTAATTTTAGTGTGGAGTGCTGAGTGCTGAGTTGTGAGTGCTGAGTAGAGACGCGATTAATCGCGTCTCTATGAGTATCGTTTTTAACATAATTATTCGTGTTTTTACGGTTATCTTTTTGTTCGGGTACTTGATATTTTAACCGCTTGGCAATAGTTAAATTAGCAAGCAAAAAGCTAGCTGCGGTAAAAAATCCAGCACACCATAGCAATAGCTGTGTATTCAACCGTAACCAGAAAACTTCTGAATAACCAACTTCTTGAAACCACAAAATTTCTGCTGTTAGGTGTGAAACTAAGTCAAAAACCAGCCATACACCTAGCAGTAGTATGATAAGCAAATTCGGACGGTTCCAAAGTCGGCGAAACATCTTTAAAAGTAATGAGTGCTGAGTAATGAGTGTTGAGTGATTAGTGTGAAATTATAGCCTTATTTTACATCCAAACTCCTAACTTCTAACTCATTACTCAGCACTCAGCACTCAGCACTCATTACTCAGCACTTTCAACTAAATTGTTCTTCAACATCAAGGTTAAAGAGCATTTGGAGCGTTTGCATACATTTACGCCGAGCTTCTACATCTTGTTGCGCGCGTAGTTGTACCATTGGGTCATGTAAAATTTTGTTAACAATACCGCGCGTTAGAGCTTCGATAACTTCTTGATGCTTTTCGCCGAACTCAGAACCTAGACGTGACAAAGCTTTTTCCAATTCTTGCTCACGGATAGATTCAATTTTTGAGCGCAAACAACTGATTGTGCTAACAGTTTCTAAACTGCGCCACCAAACATCAAAAGCTTCAGATTCTTGTTCTAGTAATCCTTCGGCTTCTTGTGCCATTTTGCGGCGACTTTCTTGATTTTGCGCGACAACTGCTTTTAAGTCATCAACGTTAAATGCTTGAACGTGTGGAAGTTCGTTGACATCAACGTGGACGTTACGTGGTACTGAAATATCAAATAACATTAAACGGCGACTCGGTTCTAAAACCATTTCTAACTTGGCACGGTCAAGTATTGGTTCAGTAGCCGACGTAGAAGTAAATACCATATCACTTTCGGCAATTACTGCCATCATATCGGTGAGTAGGTAAGTTTTAATTGGTTGTCCAGGGAACTGCTGCGCCAACTCAGTCGCGCGTGTCATTGAACGATTAACAATAGAAATGGAAGCTACACCTTTAGCTAATAAGTGCTGTACAAGTAACTTGGACATTTTCCCGGCGCCAAGAATTGCGACGTGGCACATGCTAAGATTTGCAGCTTTAATATGAGCTAATTCGACTGCTGCCGAACTAATGGATACGGCGCCAGTACCAATCGATGTTTCTGAACGAACTCGTTTTCCGGCTGTAATTGAATGTTTAAATAATCGATTCAAAATTGTTTTTATACCGTCATATTGCTGCCCAAGTTTATGGGTATTTTTAACTTGCGCGAGAATTTGACCTTCACCAAGAACTAAGCTGTCTAAACCACCAGCAACACGCATCAAGTGCATAACAGCATCTTCATGCAGCAACATAAACAAATGCTGTCGCAATGCAAAGACAGATAGCTTACTATGTTCGCTAAGAAACTGAACGACTTCACGAATACCAAGTTCGGTTTCACGAGCGACAACATAAATTTCCAGACGGTTACATGTACTAAGAACAGCAACTTCTTCGATGTGAGGATAATTAAGAAGTTGTGCGATGGCAGTTTCAACCAACTGTTCTGGAATACTTAATTTTTCCCGGACTTCTACGGTCGCGGTTTTATGGCTTAAGCCTACTACTGCTATATTCATCTGCTAAATCGTAATTTGTAACAATGTTTTGTAAGAGAGGTCAGGAGTCAGTAGTCAGTAATCAGAAGTTAGAGGTTATGAGTTGTTAATTTCTAGTTTGGGATAAAAGAAAGTAGTCAATTCTTTCTACTCCTTACTCTTAACCCTAACTCCGTGCCTCCTGACCACTGCCTCCTGACTTCTGGCGCTTTAGTGCAGTTGAATTGTCTGTGGGTTATCGAACATGTGTATAGTATCGACAAAGCGAGCAGTTTTCGACTGGCTGGAAATTACTAAGCTTTGAGTTCTAGCACCACCGTGGAAGAAGCGAACACCTTCCATTAAAACTCCGGGAGTGATACCGCAAGCGGCAAACAATACGTTTTGACCCGAAGCCAACTCGTTAGTGTCGTAGACTCTGTCGCCGTCGGTGATACCCATCTCTTTGAGTCGGGCAAGATTACCTTCTCTGCTTTCGCCAATTAAACCAGTTTGGACAACTTCTGGGTCATAGATTAACTGTCCTTGGAAGTGTCCACCCAAGCAACGCATTGCAGCAGCAGAAATTACACCTTCAGGTGCCGCACCAATACCCATAAGCGCGTGGATGTTGGTTCCAGCAAAACCGCATGAAATAGCAGCAGAAACGTCACCATCGCTGATGAGTCGAACTCTGGCGCCAACGGAGCGAATTTCCTGAATTAATTCTGTGTGACGCGGACGGTCCATAACTACCACTACCAATTCCTCGACCGAACGGTTCAAACATTCAGATAGGATTTTAAGGTTTTCGGTGGCAGACTTGTTGATATCTACACGACCTTTTGCTTGAGGAGGAGCCGCAAGTTTCTTCATATAAAAGTCGGGAGCAGCAAATAAACCGCCTTTTTCAGAAATTGCCAATACTGCCATTGAGCCATTTTGACCGTAAGCAACAAGGTTAGTACCTTCACATGGGTCAACGGCGATGTCAATTTCGACTAGTTCATCAGGATTACAATAATCTTTTGCATCCGCACGAGTACAAATACCGACTTCCTCACCTATATAAAGCATCGGCGCCTCGTCACGCTCACCTTCCCCAATTACAATACGTCCACGCATGTAGATTTTGTTCATACGTTCGCGCATTGCTTCTACTGCTACCTGGTCAGCAGTATTCTTTTCACCCTTACCCATCCAACGTGAGGAAGCGATAGCCGCTTGCTCAACTACTTCGATAATCTCTAACCCAAGAGTATTTTCCACAGAGTCTGCCCTCTCAATTGCTTGAATCGGCGTCGTTTCCAACAGCCGTTTCAGTCTTCAAGTCTACCAAAGGGCGGTATCCACAAACTAGTCTTTGTTGGGATTCATTAATATTTACAGATACTACCAATTCAATTTAGAACATATGAACTTTAGGATAATTGCACTATTATCTATAATTGTAGTTATTTTGACGTTACACGCACAAGTTTTTTTCAAGTTTCCTTGTTTTTCGCACCGCTTTTAGCTTTACAAATATTTTAACTTATAATATAGGGTAGGCGTTTTAGCATCACTTGAGTGTTTATATTAAAGCAATGCAAAATTTTATCAATTCACTTCTTGGGCGCCATCCTGAAAAAATTAGAGCAAATATTGAAATATACACTTGGCAAACCTGCCCATATTGCATTCGTGCCAAAATGCTACTGTGGTGGAAAGGTGCGGAATTTATTGAGTATAAAATAGACGGTTCAGAAGAAAAACGCGCATTAATGGCAGAACGAGCAAATGGGCGCCGGAGTGTTCCACAAATTTTTGTAAACAACCAACATATCGGCGGATGTGATGATATGTATAAACTGGATACTCAAGGTCAACTCGACCAGCTATTAAGCGAGAAAATTGTAGCATAGGCGTCCCGCCTATGCTAGCTAAGAAGCAAGTTAAGGAAAAATAGAAGATAAATCTAGAGGAGAAGATGGTAATGGCAAGTCAACAGATTGATTTGTTGAATCTCTCAGCACTTCAGTGACTGAGATTCATTAACGACTACGAGCAGCTTTGTTCGTTGCATCTCTCATCTGACGGTTACGCTTTTCAGTGATTAGCGCTAACCGCTCATTCCAAAAGCCTTGAGGTTTTCCCTCTTTCAGCTTACTAACTTGCTTGTTGTACCATTGATTCATGGATTTAATATGCTTTCAATCAACAATGAAACTAGTTCCAACGTTAGAGACGCAAGTCAACCAATTTGATACGCCGTGGTCGATACCTAAAACATTTGATTTGTTTAACTCAATTACCACTGACGGTTGTTCATACACATACTCAGCATAGAAACACATATTTCTTGGCAGAATACGCACTTCTTTAATGCTTTTAAATTCCAAATTAGTAGGCATTGGAAGATAAAACGAGTCTATTTTGAACCATGCTTTTACTTTGTATCCCAGAGGAAATCTAAGCATCCCATCAATTAATTTGATTGCAGCTTTGGGATAAGTCGCAACAACTAAACCAGACTTGCGGTAGTTAGGCAATCTAGGCTTTTGATTAACATTACCCTTACGTGCTTCCCGCAACAAACCTTTGAATGACTTAAATGATTCAGCAACAGTAGTCAAACACTGCTGTGCCACTTGAGAATAAAGCGCTTGATAATGCGGGTTTGACTTTAATTCACGATGCATGTCTTCCTGCTGATTTTGGCATCGGTATTTTAGGAATAGGGTGGATATCCGAGAGCAAACACCCCGATATTAGAACGGGCAAGGACGCCATTGGCGTCAAGTTAAGCTAAAACTTACTACGTCAATAAGTATTTATGCTTAAAATTTGTGTTTGAAACGAATAAAAAATGAACTCTTTCAGATGCTATCAGTACTTTGTTTATCTGCATCGTTTGCTGCTTAAGTATAAAAGTAAGCAAAAAGTTCATGTTTATACCTCGTTCATTACAAAACCTATCGTTGACGTATGGGCGCCAACCTTAACTTGACACCAATGGCGAGGACGCCCATTCCACAATTGCACTATTCCACAAAGTTAAAGCTTAGAAGGGATAAAGTTCCAGTCCTTGGTGTGATGCTAATTTTACTGTATCAAAATACTAAATTTTTCTACACCAGTAAGCTTCCTAGAGATAAATTCAACATTCGCTCTTCTTGTTCATACTTCTACACAGATAGATGGAAAAAGTAGATATGATAGAAAAGTCACATTTCTTAATGAATATTAGCAATGCTGATTTCCTCCTCTGGTTTGTCCAAGGTCAAAGACTCAGTTAAGCAAAAGATTTTCTTCGGCAACGAACCGAGTGCTGAGTTAATCGCGATTTTAACTGTCTACTTTGTCCAAGGTATCTTGGGGTTGGCGCGTCTTGCCGTCAGCTTCTTCCTCAAAGATGAACTGCGGCTTAGTCCGGCGCAGGTTTCGGTACTTCTGGGGATTGTCGCCCTACCTTGGATAATTAAACCTTTATTTGGCTTTGTTTCTGATAGCTTGCCAATTTTTGGCTATAGGCGCCGTCCCTACCTAATACTTTCTGGAATACTTGGGGCAATATCTTGGGTGTGGTTAGCAACAATTGTTCACACTCAGTTAGGCGCTACTCTCGCGATAACACTTGGTTCGCTTTCAGTTGCGGTTAGCGATGTAATTGCTGACTCACTGGTAGTTGAGCGGGCACGCAAAGAATCTCAGGAGTTTGCGGGGTCTTTACAATCGTTATGTTGGGGCACTTCTGCATTTGGAGGGCTAGTAACCGCTTACTTAAGCGGGATACTTTTGCACTATTACAGCACACGCACTATTTTTTGCATTGCCGCTTCTTTTCCTCTCTTAGTCTCAGCTGTAGCGTGGTTAATTGCAGAATCTCCCGTTAATCAGGACAAAAATCAGCCTACGGAGGAAGTGATTGATGCCAAGCATCAATTTGTACTACTTTGGAAAGCAGTTTCGCAAAAAGCAATCTGGCTTCCCACAGCTTTTATATTTTTGTGGCGATGCACACCTAGCGCTAATTCAGCATATTTCTTCTTTACAACCAACGAGCTTCATTTTGAGCCTGAATTTTTAGGAAGAGTGCGTTTAGTTACAAGTATAGCCTCGTTAATAGGGGTATGGATTTTCCAACGCTACTTAAAAACCGTTCCGTTCCGCATAATTTTCGGTTGGACTATTGTTCTTTCTACAGTATTGGGAATGTCGATGCTGCTGTTAGTTACCCATGCTAACCGCGCGTTAGGTGTTGAAGACCACTGGTTTAGTTTGGGAGATAGCTTAGTTCTTTCCGTCATGGGAGAAATTGCTTACATGCCATTATTGGTACTTGCAGCAAGATTATGTCCTCCTGGTGTAGAAGCTAGTTTATTCGCATTGCTAATGTCAGTTTCTAATTTAGCAGGAATACTTTCTAATGAATTAGGCGGCGGTTTGATGTACTTAATGGGAATCACAGAAAGTAATTTTAATAACTTACCTTTGTTAGTAATTATAACTAATTTAAGTACTTTATTACCGCTACCTTTTTTAAGTTGGCTACCTGCTGCAGACCCGCAAAGCCAAATAGCTTCTTTAGAAATTTCAGAAGCTGTTAAGGAGGAAGAATCTTTGATACCTGAATATGTACCAGAATTAGTACTACAAGCAGGAAGTGAAGAATAAATTCGTAGGCAAATAAATCTTTAAACAAAAAATCTCAACATGCAAGGTTTTCAACTTTACGAACACGCGACAACAGTACCAGAACCATCTTACCTTCGTGACGACTGGCAAGGGGGATATGAATCACTCACACAAGAGTATGATTACTGGATAGATGATGTAGAGGGAGAAATTCCCGACTCACTACAGGGAACATTATTTAAAAATGGCCCCGGTTTATTTGAAGTCAACAGACAAAGAATTCATCACCCCTTCGATGGTGATGGAATGATAAGTAGAATCACTTTTGAGGATGGACGCGCGCACTATAGTAACCGTTATGTCCGTACTGAAGGATATCTAAAAGAACAACAAGCAAATAAGCTTCTTTATCGCGGAGTTTTTGGTACGCAAAAACCTGGTGGATGGTTAGCAAATATATTTGATTTCAAGTTTAAAAATATTGCCAACACAAACGTAATTTACTGGGGTGGTAAATTACTCGCACTTTGGGAAGCAGCAGAACCACACCTTCTTGACGCAGCAACTTTAGAAACATTAGGAAGAGAATACTTCAACGGTGTTTTATCTGAAGGTGAAGCATTTGCCGCACATCCGCACTTTGACCCAAGTTGTGCAATGGACGGTGGCGCCCCATGTATGGTAAATTTCTCCATCAAACCGGGACTTTCCACCACAATTACAGTATTTGAATTAGACACCACAGGCAAAATTATCAGAAAACACGCGCATAGCGTACCAGGTTTCTGTTTTATTCACGATTTTGCCATTACCGAAAACTACTGTATATTCTTCCAAAACCCCGTTGCATTTAACCCAATACCCTTTGCATTAGGAATACGGGGTGCAGGAGAATGCATTAAATTTCAACCAAATCAACCAACGCGCGCTATCATTATTTCTCGCGACCCCAAACAGCGAGAAATGCAAACTCTAGAAATTGAATCGGGTTTTGTATTCCACCACTCAAACGCATTTGAACAAGGTGATGAAATCATAGTTGACTCAATATGCTATGAATCATTACCTGAAGTAGAACCTGAAAGTGATTTTCGTCAAGTTGACTTTGACGCGCTCAAACCTGGACAATTATGGCGTTTCCACCTCAACTTAAAAACCCAAACTGTAAACCGCGAAGTCATCGAACCTCGTTGCTGCGAATTTCCAAGCTTGCATCCAGATAAAGTAGGGCGCCCATACAGATATGTATACATGGGCGCCGCACATGGACAAACAGGTAACGCACCACTACAAGCATTTGTCAAAGTTGACCTAGAAACAGGAGAAAAACAACTTTGGAGTGCAGCGCCACGTGGTTTTGCTGGTGAACCTGTATTCGTTCCTCGTCCAAATGGAACAAGTGAAGATGATGGTTGGGTATTAGGGTTAATATATGACTCTGAAAAACACCGTTCAGATGTGGTGATTTTAGACGCGAAAGACTTTAGTAAAGGCGCCGTAGCCAAACTACATCTCAAACATCATGTTCCATATGGTTTACATGGCAACTTTGTAAACTCAGTCTTTATTTAATCTTGTGGAGCAGGCATCCCTGCCTGCCTCTATATAAATAAAGATTTGCTGCCGCATTTATTTCAACTCGTCATCAAATCAAATGTTCGTATAGATTTTTACTGCTGGCGCCTTAAGTAAATAGCCTTTTATTATGCCAGGGAAGAGGTAGTAGTCTGTGTCATTAATTTTTGGGAGTTGTAGCATAAATGTCTCGCCTGTGCGGTAATATAGTTTTTTTTACCACAGAGACACAGAGTACACGGAGAGAAGATAATTTAACAACAAAGACACAAAGAACACAAAGAAAGAGGTAGGAAGAGAGAACACACCGAAACTTCTGATATAGACTTGTGGTTCGTGTCATTAATTTTGATGAGTAGAGATAAAGGTTCAATCGCGTCTCTACAAAATTGTAATGTTTACCCAACAACCCAAATTTTATGAGATTGACTAGTAGTAGTTTGAGTCCTACCTAATACAACTTAAAGATTTGATTAGCACTTTTTAAAGTTGCCATGAAATCAGATGTTCATATTTATTTTTATAGCTATATAATCATAGGTGCCTTTATCTAATAGTACAATTACCCTAGGCAGAGCAAACGAGCCAGGGTAGCAAATGACAAAAAATCCCTTCGACCAATTCTCAAAACAGGTATTTCAAGCTTTCTTAAAACCATACGGTGAAGTCAGAACAAATTTTGAAGTACCAGGTGAGCCTCGCTTCATTGATGTATTATTTACACCATCCCAAGATGTTAGTGCTATTCCAAAATCAATGGGTTTAATGCGCCACATTGCATCAAAAACCTGTTTAATAGAGCCATTCCGTAACCAACCCAAACCCAAGGAAATTCGTAGCTGTCAACAAAAACTATTGTATATACAATCTGATTTTGTACTGCAAGCCCAACGTGACGAAGACACTATACCTGATGAAGAGCTACCATTATTATGGATTCTAACACCAACAACTTCAAAGAATTTTCTAAAAAGATACGGAGGCGCCACACGTAAAGGGTGGTTGAATAGTATATATTTCAGCCCCGAAGGTTACTATATAATATTTGTAGCCATCCACAAGTTGCCTGAAACCACAGATACTCTTGTGTTCCGACTATTTGGTAAAGGAAGAGTTCAAGTACAAGCAGTAAGAGAAATCTTTGCTTTATCAGAAACTGATGAGCGCTTTAATGTGATAAAGCAGCTATTGTCAGTTTGGAATATTACTAAAGTCGCAATCGGTGAATACGAAAAAGAAGATGAGGATTTAGCTATGCTGGTATCAGAAGAATATAAAAAATGGGAAGAAGCAACAGAACGTCGTGGGATCGAGATTGGACAACGTACCACGTTAGAAAACCTACTGGAAGCGCGTTTTGGTGAACTTGATGAACAATTAACAGCTATTATTCCGTCAGTGCTAGCATTACCAAAACAAGAATACACTGGTTTGATACTGCAATTATCTAGTTTGTCTCGTGAAGAGTTGCTAGCTCGTTTTAATTATCTACAAGAATAATATATTCAATGTAAATTTCAAACCATGTGGTAAACGGCCTTTTATTATGACAGGGAATAGGTAATAATTCCTGTCATTAATTTTGGTGATATATTTTTTACCACTCCAGATGCAGAGGGCACAGAGAGAATAGTGCTACAGAGTAAGAGTCACGGCGCCTACTCCCTAAAATCTTTCCCTAGTAGTACAGTAACTCTAGGTTAGAATATATACGAAAGCTTGTTGCAGCAAATAAAAATACTTCTATTCAGATATTACAAAAACTTGCAACAGACGAATGCAAATACGTTAGGGAAGAAGCTATGGCATTTCTGAAATATAAAATCAATTGAGACGTTACATATAACGTCTCTACAGGTACATTTCAAATATAAACTAATTTATTACATAATATATGGCAATTTACGGGGCGGATGCAATTACATTTGACGGCGCCTATGGTCATCGTTATTGGTTTGATGAACCTTTTACTTTTACTGGTATAGATGAGTTTGATCAAAAATTAAGCGGGTTTCCTGTAGCGGTGTTTGTACCTGAGCATCAAAGACGTGAGGAAACTCCGTTAGTTATTGCTTTACAAGGAATGTCGGCGCCTTACGGATGGAATGCTTTTATTGTTCCAACACTAACTTCTATGGGTATTGCGGTAGCTTTATTTGATACACCGTTTGCAGGTGAGCGTAGTTTGGCGCGCGTTTTTAATGGTATGGTGCATCATGAAATAATGCCGCTTATTGAGCGTGGAGTTTGCTTCGATACTCAGTTACTTTTACAGGTATTTCGTTCTACTGCTTTGGATATTGCTAGGATACGCGATTTTTGCGGTAATCAATATGGTTTAACAAATAGTAAAGTGGGATTATTTGGGGTGAGTATGGGAGTACTGTTCGGCGCCTATGCTTTTACAACAGAAGGTATTGGAGAACGGTTGTTGGGAGCTATTGGTCATGCTAATCTTCAAGCATTTGCTAGAACTTGGGGTAGGCTGTGGCTACCTGAGTTAGCTGCTTCTGGAATGGGTAGAATATTGGAAACTGTTATTCACCGTACAAAAAAGCATCATTCTTTAGCTGAGTTTTTGCCTTTGGTTAATCTCTTACAAGTGGCTAACAATTTGAAAAAGCCAGATGAATATGGTTTTGCTTGTAACCCAATGAATTATATAGATAGAGTTGCACCTATACGTCGTGTTAGATTTTTAGTCGGCGCCGATGACCCTATTGTAAGTGTAAAAGATGCGCGTAAATGTGCTGAACAGTTTACAGATGGCGCCTGTTATGTTGTTCCTGGTTTAGCACATGGCATAAATAAATGGGGTTCATCGTTTGTTGAGCATGTACGGTATTTTTTAGCAACACAACTTGGTGACTGGCAACCTTTTGTTAAATAACTATATATACAATAAATAAAATATAAAGAAATGAATAAAAAACACAGATATGTTGTATCATCTTTATCTGTGTTTGCTCATATATGTATCTCTGGTTTTTTGATTGTATAGTTTCCTGGCTCGGCTTATCAAATCCAAAATTTGAAAACTGTAACGAATTTTACACAAAATCCATATTTGTTAAAAAAAGCGCGATAATAGAAAGATATATATAGACATTCGCCACAATAAAAGGGTTAGGGGAATATATGATATCAACGTCTCTGTTGCCCGTTGAAACGCCCACTCCGGCGCACATCTGCCCGTTTGACCAAGCTTGTAGTTATCTTGAAGCGGCAGCAAAAGAGTTAAAGCTTGACCTAGGTATTTTAGAAATACTCAGCAATCCGCGTAAAGTTATAACTGTATCGATTCCCATCAAATTAGATAATGGTGATATTAGAGTTTTTGCAGGACATCGTGTACAGCATTCAGATATTTTAGGACCTTATAAAGGTGGTATTCGTTATCATCCAGCGGTAACTTTACGGGAAGTTTCGGCGTTAGCGATGTTAATGACTTGGAAATGCGCTTTACTAGGAATACCTTATGGTGGCGCCAAGGGTGGTATTGCCATAGACCCGAAAAAGTTTAGTGTTAATGAACTCGAACGTATTAGTCGGCGTTTTATCAGTGAGTTAGTTAAAGATATTGGTCCCAGTGTGGATATACCTGCTCCTGATATGGGAACGTCCGCACGGGAAATGGCGTGGATGATGGATACATACTCAGTAAACGTTGGTCATGCTGTACCTGGTATTGTTACAGGTAAACCGCTTTCTATTGGTGGTTCTCTTGGTAGAGAAATGGCAACCGGACGCGGTGTAATGATTGTTGTTCGTGAAGCTTTAAAAGATTTGGGTAAATCTTTAGCTGGTGCCAAAGTTGCAATTCAAGGTTTTGGTAACGTTGGTGGCGCCGCAGCAGAGTTGTTACATTTAGAAGGCGCCAAAGTAGTTGCAGTTTCCACAGGTGCAGGAGGAATATATTCAGAAATAGGTTTAGATATTCCTGCTGTGAAAGCTTATGCCAAGGAGAATAAAAGAAGTGTAGTAGGTTATCCGCAAGCGAAACCTGTTAGCAACGCTGAGTTATTGACTTTGCCATGCGACGTGCTGATACCCGCAGCGTTAGAAAACCAAATTACAGAAGATAACGTTAACCAAGTTCAAGCGAAGATTATCGCTGAAGCAGCAAATGGTCCTGTGACACTGGGAGCAAATAAATCCTTAGAAGCGCGCGGTGTTACAGTACTACCTGATATTTTAGCGAATGCTGGGGGAGTTGTTGTTAGTTACTTGGAATGGGTACAGGGTTTATCTTATTTATTTTGGGATGAAGAACGAGTTAACCGGGAAATGGAAAATTTGATGGTGCAAGCATATCAGCAAGTTACACAACAAGCTAAAAGGCGACAGATTCCCTTACGGTTAGCAGCGTATACTTTGGGTGTTGGTAGAGTTGCACGCGCGCTAAACGATAGAGGTTTATATCCTTAAACAACCCGTAGGATAGGCGTCTCGCCTGTCCTACCTTAAATATAAATATAGGACGGGCAGGATGCTCATTCCACAAGATTATTAATAAATTCTTAGAATTTTAACCAATCTGCAATTTCATCTATTAGCCAGTGGCGTTCTACTGTAGATAAAGGAGTAGTGGTAAATTTTCGACCTTTGATTAATTCAATAGTTATACCCATAGGTGCCAATGCTGCTTTTGTCTCTTGTTTATAAAGCTTTTCGATTAATGCTGTCTTACCACGCTTTCGCAAGTAGCACAATCCAAATAATTTCCATTGTATTTCAAATTTTTCTCTGTCAAAGTATAAATTTGTATTGCCAAATACTGGTAAGATAACTACTGGTACTGTTATTAGTATAAATAATGGAATAATAAGTATATAAAACCATAATGAATTATTTTTACCATTCATCATAAAATTTATAAATTGAAAAATCTGCCATACAAAAGGCATACATAAGCCTATTAAATAGAATGACCTTAATGATTTAGCTCCACGTTTGGGAAGTTCAATTTCAAGCTGACTAGCTGACTTTTTAATTTTAATTTCACTACCTGTTGGTTTGTTAGTGGTAATAGGAGGGCTAAGAGTTTGTTTATTTTTGAATGCAGCAATCGCTTCTTTTGCAGTAGTAATTCTATCATTAATATTTGGTTCGGTAAGTTTTCCCACCCAATTAATTAATCCCAAATTAACGCTGACAAGATTAGCAAATTCTATCCGCGAGTTTCGTGAAGGCAAATTAGCAGGCGCCGTTCCTGTGAGTAAATGAATTAATGTGGCGCCTAGTGCATATAAATCTGATGCAGGTTCCGCGCGTCCGGCAAATTGCTCCATTGGTACATAACCATAAGTCCCCACTACTGTAAAAGTTACACCTTCTGCAACAGCTTTATCTTGTACGGCACCGAAGTCAACTAGGTATACTCGGTCATCTTCTCCTAAAATTAAATTACTAGGTTTTATATCTCTATGTAAAACAGGTGGCTTTAGTTCGTGTAGATAAACTAAGATACTTAATATTTCAATTGCAATTTTTTCTACTTCTGACTCTGAAAAATGCTTGCCTTGATCGATTAGTTCTTGTAAAGAGGCGCCAGGGATATAACTTTGTACTAGCACAAACCAAGTAAACCTAGAACCAGGTAAATTTTCAACAATGAAATAATCTTTATATTTGGGAATACGAGGATGTTCCAAATTTTTTAAAACAGCAGCTTCCCGTTCAAATAATTTATGCTCATCCCACTGCATTTGTGGACTGAGAGCTAAAAGTTTGAGTACAACTTGTTCTGGAGAATCTAATAAGGCTGCTAACCAAGTTTGACGACTAGTATCGTGTCCTAGTTTTTTTTGTAATCTGTAACGATTATCAATTACTTGTCCTGATTCTAGCATTTTACCCCCAATATACACAACCTTTACTAAATGAGTAACCAATCTCTAATTTCTGAAGCTAGGTAACGACTTTCCTCTTGACTTAAACCGTGTCTAAGCCTACCAATATAATACTCATTTACTCCTAAAGATAAAAGAACTTCGTACACCTGTTTATCATTTTCATTTTTACTACTAATTTTAGAACTATATACTTTATTAATATCTGAAACACTACCACGCTTTGTTTTAATAGTAATACCAAATAGCTTCCACTGAATTTCAAAATTTTGGTTATCAAAATGAATGTAACTTTCAATCTGGCTAGGTAATATCCACCAAGTTGCTAACAAAATACCCATTATTACCCAGATAAAAACCCAAGATATAATAGGAAGAGATTTAAGACTGAAAGAAATATTTGATGTAGCATATTTCCAGAACAACAACCAGATAGATAATCCCATTCCTCCAAGTATTAATCCAATAGCCTTATCATCTACGCTAGGAACATGAATTGTTAATTTATCTGATGATTTCCGTACCGATATAGGAGTGTAAGGAACATTTGGGTTCGCAGTAGTTATTGCCGACTGATTTATTTGAAGTGCTTCTAATGCTGCTTCTGCTGTTTGAAAGCGGTTTTCTAAATTAGGTTCAGTAAGAAGCTGCAACCACCTTACAAATCCTGGGTTAAGTTTGGTAAGATGGGCAAATTGCATCTTTGAATCAAACTGTGGTAAATCTGCTGGTGGAATACCTGTTGCTAAATGTATTAGAGTTGCTCCCAGTGCGTACAAGTCGGATGCAGGTGTCGCGCGTCCACCAAACTGTTCTAGTGGAGCATATCCATAAGTACCTACAACAGTAAAAGTGGCGCCATATGAAGCAGCTTTATCTTGAACGGCGCCGAAGTCAACTAAATATACTGGGTTCTTACTTTTTGAAGGGTCGAACAACAAATTGCTAGGTTTGATGTCGCGATGCAATACAGGGGGACTTAGTGTGTGAAGATAAATGAGGATTTTTAGAATAGCAACGGCTATTTCCCTAACTTCAGTCTCGCTAAAAGTCTTAACAGAAGCAAGTAATTCCTTGAAAGACTTAGCAGGTATATATTCCTGAACCAAAGCGAAAGAGACAATATCGCGCTCAAGCACAAAGTAGTCGTAATATTGGGGAATGCGAGGATGGTCTAATTCTCGTAGTACCTTTGCTTCGCGTTCAAACAGTCGTACATTCTCCCACTGCAACAGGTCACTAGTTATGAGCAGTTTAACAACAACTTGCTCGTTATTGCTCAAATCCTGTGCTAGCCAAGTTTGACGACTCGCACCTTCACCCAGCACACGAAGAAGTTGATACCGCTCTAGCAATATTTCTTGTGCTTTCAGCATTGCACTCCTGTTAGGGTCTACATATCCTATAATATTTTTTATTTATTTAACTTCATTTTAGTTTATCCGGAATCCGGAAATGACTTTTAAACTTATGGTAAGAAAACAATTTCCAGGCTTAAAAACACAAGTTTACGAACATCCAGCTGACCGTAGAGCGCTTGTGTCATTAGAACGCACTCCTGTTTTACCTACATTGCTCAAAAAAGTCAACGAATTTGGCATTGATAAATTACTACAGATGCAAGTAATGGGAGGTGACTTCAAAGTTACACCTCGTAATTTCCCTCATCTTTATAATGCTTTTATAGAAACCTGTAATATTTTGGATGTTACACCAATTCCAGAACTTTACGTATTTCGCGGAACTGGACATATTCAAGCTTATGCAATAGGAGTAGAAAAGCCAGTAGTTGGAATTAACTTAGAAGGGATGGAATGGCTTAACTATGATGAGCTAATGTTTCTATTTGGACACGAAGTAGCTTTGATTAAAGGGAAATATTTAGCATATCAGCAAATGGCTAAAGTAATGCCCGTAATCAAAAATATAATAGGCGCCACAACGCTTGGTATGGGAGGACTAGCAGCAAACGGTTTAGAAATTGCATTATATAATTGGATGATAATGTCAGAATTTACCGCCGACCGTGCGGGTTTATTAGCATGTCAAGATAAAGATGCTGCTATTAAAACTTTAATGAAAATGGGTGGTTTACCATCTGACTATTTAAATGAAGATACAATCAATGATTTTGAAACACAAGCGCGCGCTTTTGAATTAGACAAGCTCGATAATTTAAGTAAATTCGCCAAAACTTTTAGCTTTATGGAATATACTTTTCCTTGGGCTGTGATGCGAGCATCTGAACTATTAAAATGGATTGACTCAGGCGCCTATGAAAGTTTGCTTCAAGGAAAAGAGCCTGTTGCTACACCACAAGTAGAAGTATTGGTAAATGAAGATGATGAATGGGACTTTATGACAGATTGGGATGAAAGTAATTAATTTTATCGCAGTCTTAAATTATTCGTAGAATTCGTTCTAGTAGAGACGCGATTAATCGCGTCTCTACACGTGTATAGTTTATGAAAAATTTTATACAATTTTCTATTTATATCTTACAAATACTAATATAAAACTGATAGAATATAGAAAAACAAGGAGATATTATTATGACATCGAAACATTTAGCAATTGTGAAAGACGGGAAAATAGAATTACTTGAACCTGTATCTATTCCTGAAGGAACAAAACTTTTTGTTATACCTATATCTTTGGAAAGCGATATTGAAGAAAGAGAAAGTTGGGGCAATTGGTCACTTCAAAATTTAAATGAATGCTATGGTGAAGATGAACCAGAATATAGTTTAGAGTTGATTAAAGAGCATAATCCTGACTATGAAAGAAGGTAATATTATTTTAGCATCTATTCCACAAGCGAACGGAGAAATCAGAAATCGTCCTGTACTTATTTTAAGACAAATGCCAAAATTTAAGGATTTTTTAGTATGTGGTATTAGCACAAAATTAAAACAATATACCTCTAATTTTGATGAAATAATTTCACATGGTGATGATGATTTCCAAGCCAGTGGGTTAGTTTGCGAATCTGTTATTCGATTAAATTTTCTAACAGTTGTCTACCGGAACTTTGTAGCTGGGTCAATTGGTGCGATTTCAGCGGCTCTTGCGTACTTAGCGTGCTAATTTAGGGAAAAATAAGCTTAAAAACCTTGCTGGGCTTATCTTACAGCTATTATTACCTTCAGAACGGTATTCTTGTCATGCTTTCCTTTATCTTCTAACGTCTCGAACAAATTTTCTAAAAAGCTTGTTGCATGTCCAGATTTATTATAAATCGCTTTAACCATCTCCTCAACTGCGTTGGCTCTGGCACGAGGCAGCAGTCCTGATACGGCAATATGTTCTCCATCCATCCTTTTCTGGGGACTATAAAAAAATTCACTTTGAGCAATCCCCGCGTCTCCAGCAGCGTGATTATTTTTAGCTGGTTCTAGTAATATATCAGGCTTTTTACGAATATGATATGCAGGTGAGCCTGGAGCATAACTAGTTCCAGAAATAATTACTGTATGTGGTCCTTATACACTGCATATGCGTTACCCCTAAAAACTTTAGTGCCAAGATCAAATTTTGAACTCAATTCATGAACAGGCTTTAATTGCTGATATTTACAGAAACGTATGTTCAGGATTATCTGTGGCACCTGAATTTTTACTTACAATCTGTAATTTTGTTAGTACTTAAGCACTAACGCATTGACTTACTGCCTTAAGTTCAGTGCCAGATCAATCTGAATTAATTGTTATCCAATAGCTCCATATTCCAAAGTCTTAATAAATTTGGAGCTGATATTCCATTTATGTAATGTTATACTGGGAGGAAGAGGAGTGGATGAACAATGGAAAATTATCTTCTACCAAGAAGAAGATGGAACTTTGCCTGCTCAGGAGTTCCTAGTAAACTCTTCTTTAACATCAGGGGAGCTAAAGCAGTTTAAGGTACGTGTATACTTGCTAACTATGAAGGGATTGTCTTTGCTGATTGAACGATCAGACATAATAAAGAAAATTGAAACAGAGGATAACCTCTATGAACTACGCTTAGACAACACCCCTAACAACCCCCGTTTTTTTCTGTGTGCCTTGGTTGGAAAACGTCTGGTTATATTGCACGGCTTTAAAAAGAAAAGTCGTAAAATACCACGAGAGGAGATTGCCATCGCAGCAAAAAGGAGAGATGCAGTAGTAGAGAAGGAGAACAGTAGTGACACATAATCCACATTTGGGCAGTGATGCGCTCTTTTTCCTTAATTCCATAATTCCAGATACACCTTCCACACATCTTGTGGAAAGGCAAGAAATATTTCGTATTGCCTTGACTCAAGCAATGCGAGAAGTTCGACAGCTAAAAGGATTAACCCAAAAACAGCTAGCAGAAAAGCTTGGTATAGGGCAAAGTTGGGTTTCTAAGCTTGAAAGTGCAAATAATGACCACACTTTTGAATCAGTACTGAAATATTTAGAAGCGCTGGGAGCTGATTTTGAAGTTACTATTATTATAGATAACCAAAAACTTAAAGTTGTAGCTGCCAAACTGGCTATGACATTAGAAGAAGCATATACAGCGCTTGAGCCAATATGGGAAGATACGGAAGCTAGCTATCCAACAGATGATTCAGAAAAACTTCCACATGGCATCTCAACAGAAAGACAGAACCAGCATTCACAGACACAGATCATAAAAGGATGCAGTTGTTCGTGGGGAGAGGTAACTCTGGACACTATAAAGGAACTTGAAGCAAGCGAAGAGTTTAAGAGTGCATTTATAATTGCAAAAAAATTCTTGCAAAATGAGTTTCATGAAAAGATATGGGAGCGAGCTATTGCTCTTGCCAATCAGCTAAATTGTATAGAAGATTTACAAGGCTTATTAAATGTTTATAAGTAAATGCCTAATTTATTTGTAATAATTAATAGAATACATACCTGGCTGTATTCATTGCAGATCAAGAGGTAAAGTTAGAATGAAAAAAATAGAACTATCAGAAGCATCACAGCCTTTATCCGCTTATACGGAAGATTTTAATCATGAAACAGTATTTTTTTTAATTACCTCGGTATAATCTGCCACAGCAGCTTGATAATTACCAAGTGCAGCATAAGCATTTGCACGATGATAATAGGGTTCTTCAGCTTTAGGCTGATTTAAATTGATAGAGATTCAGTTGTTCTATGTTATCAATTAAGAGTTTTGGATGAGAGCAGAATACATACAAAATTAGGCGAACTCAATCCTCAAACTCTAATAAACTTAGAAAGTGTTGTTTTGTTAACTTTAGGATACCAATTATTATGACTTTTAAAGAACTGGAAAAACAACTATTAGCATTAACAACGGCAGAAAAAGCTCAAGCGATACAGATATTAGTTCAAAGTTTAACCAATGTATGGCAGGGAATTGAAAAAACACCTGGTGTATGTGGTGGTGATGCTTGTATACTTAATACTCGTATTCCTGTTTGGTCGTTAGTAAATGACCGCAATTTAGGTATGAGCGATGCTGAGATATTAAAAGCTTTTCCTGATTTAAGTGCTGCTGACCTAGTAAATGCTTGGGCTTATGCAGATGCTCATCCGAGTGAGATTGAACAAGCCATAAAAGAGAATGATGAAGTAATGCTAGAAAATTAGGAAATTATAATTTGATAAGCTTTTATACAGATGAAAACTTCCCGTTTCCGGTAGTTGAGTTTCTACGTGCTTTTGGTTACAACGTTTTGACTGCTAAGGATGCAGGAAATGCAAATCAGAAAATTCCCGATGAAAATGTTTTAGCTTACGCCATATCAGTAGAGCGTACAGTTTTAACACGTAATCGTCGAGACTTCATTAAATTGCATCGTAATAATCCTGAACATGCTGGTATTGTTATTTGCACAGAATGGTCCTCCTTTGAGGGTCAGGCAAGGCTTATTCATGAAACTGTGCGTGTTGAAGAAAATTTGAAAGGTAGATTAATAAGGATTAATCGCCCCTCACTATAGATACTAAGTAAAAACTAGACAATAGATAATATAAAGTAACAAAAATAACTAAATTTTCTTAGTCCTCTTTAAGAGGACTTTTGCTATTAGCATACGGGTTTTCAACCCTATGCGGGTAAGTACGCAGCGAATAATTTACATTTACTGAGTATTATTAACTACAAAAATCTTGCTGCTAGGTATAAGATAGGATACCAATTAATATTAATTATGCTTTGGCAACTCATCGGGTTATGAATGTTGCTAATTACTTCAATTCTATACTTTGTGGCGCCAATAACCATTATGATTTTGCCACAAACGCGAGTTGGTGCGTGACGCTACTTGGCTTGTTGCTTTGAGTGTGATTTTTTCATAGCGTCACGCACCCTACAGACTATTCATCAACACTTAATATCAACTTTAACGGTGCCATTCACACCCAGTGATAGAACAGAGAAATAACCGGGTGTTAACCATACATATATGGCAACAAATCTTAACAAACAAGCATTATTACTTCTACGTCAAGCCCTTAATGACTCTACCGCAAACTTTCGCGCGGGACAATGGGAAGCTATTGACAAGCTAGTTAACACAAGAGCGCGTTTACTCGTAGTTCAGCGCACAGGTTGGGGAAAAAGCATAGTTTATTTTATCGCTACTGGTTTACTGCGAGATAACGGCGCCGGATGTACTCTTCTAATATCACCACTACTTGCTTTGATGCGAAACCAAATAGCCGCAGCACAACGTATTGGTGTAAAAGGCGCTACAATTAATTCTAGTAATAAAGATGATTGGGAAGCTGTAAAAAAACAACTGCTAGCTGGTCAAGTAGATATTTTATTAATTTCTCCTGAAAGACTGGCTAACGATGAATTTAGAGAGCAAATCCTTTTACCAATATCCCAACGTATCGGTTTATTTGTAGTTGATGAAGCTCATTGTATCTCAGATTGGGGACATGACTTTCGACCTGATTATCGGCGCATTGTCAGAATTTTACAGGCACTTCCTCAAAATATACCTGTTTTAGCTACAACTGCGACAGCCAATAATCGAGTTGTTAATGATATAACTGCTCAAATAGGTTCTAATTTACAAGTATTAACAGGCACTTTAACAAGAGAAAGTTTGCATCTGCAAAATATTCATCTCCCTAGTCCAGCAGAAAGAATGGCTTGGTTAGTAGAGCAAGTACCGAAGTTACCAGGAAGTGGTATTATATACACGTTAACTGTTAGGGATGCCGAACGAGTTGCAGGGTGGTTAATATCTCAAGGTATCAACGCAAAGGCTTATCATAGTGAATTAGAAAGCGCGCTTCGTGAGGAATTAGAAGAACAACTTCTGCAAAACGAGATTAAAGCATTAGTCGCAACGACAGCTTTAGGTATGGGTTTTGATAAACCAGATTTAGGATTTGTAATTCATTATCAGCGTCCTGGTTCGGTTGTACACTATTATCAGCAGGTAGGACGCGCGGGTAGAGCAGTCGAAAAAGCCTATGGTATTCTTTTGAGCGGTAATGAGGACGATGATATTAGTAACTATTTTATTAATACAGCTTTTCCTCCCGAAGCTCACACCCAAAGTGTCTTAGAGTCTCTCGAACAAGCTGCAAATGGTCTTTCTGTACCACAATTAGAACAAGAACTAAATATTTCGCGCGGGCAAATAGATAAAGTTTTAAAGCTATTATCTCTTAATTCCCCGGCGCCAGTCGTTAAGCAAGACTCAAAATGGTATCTTACCTCTGTAAATTATCAACCAGATACCGCGCGTATCGAACAATTAACCCAAATTCGGCGCCAAGAACAGGCTAGAATGCGGGACTATATGCAAAGCAAACAATGCTTAATGGCTTTTCTCGCAACTGAATTAGACGAACCAAATCCAACTAATTGCGGCAAATGCGCTGTATGCTTGAGTAAACCGTTATTACCGCAAACCTGTTCGATAGAACTCGTAAATCAAGCTATTCAATATTTACGACGTAGCGACCAAATCATTGAACCCCGTAAAATGTGGGTTTCGCAAGCGTTTGCAATTTACGGATTTTCTGGAAAAATTAAAGATGATTTAAAAGTTGAAACAGGAAAAGCGCTGTCTTTATGGGGTGATGCTGGCTGGGGTGAGTTAGTCAAGCATGGTAAATATAAAGATCATTATTTTGATGATGCACTGGTAGATGGGGTTGTAGACATGATTAAACGCTCTTCGTTTCAACCATTACCAACTTGGGTAACATGTGTTCCCTCATTAAATCATACTCAACTCGTGCCAAATTTTGCTCAACGTTTAGCAGCACGCTTAAATTTACCATTTATGCCAGTTGTACAAAAAATTCGTCCCACTCAGTTACAAAAAGAAATGAGCAACAGTTTTCAACAAGCTCGTAATTTAGACGGCGCCTTTACTGTAGATAATTGGGATGGTATAAATGGTTCTGTTTTCTTGGTCGATGATATGGTTGACTCTCGCTGGACTTTCACCGTTATAGGGGCACTTTTACGTCGCGCGGGTTGTAAAGCAGTTTTTCCTGTAGCGTTAGCGTTAAATGTATTGAGTCAAGAGTAAGTTGAGAGTTATAAACGATTCATAAAAATTTATTATTTAATAACGAACCGCTAAGAACGCTAAGAAAGAGAGGAAAAGAAAGAATACTTAATTCGCACCTTATCTTTTCTTCCTTTGCGCCCTTTGCGCCTTTGCGGTTCGTTTCATAACCTTCATTTAAAATTATAAATCGCTATATGCTTAACCATGTATTACCAACAGACACACAAGCAATATTACTTCTATGCGCGAGTTTTGGACAAAACCGTCTTTCCCAACCGCAACCCCTTACTCTAAGCGAATATAACTCTTTAACAGAATGGTTACGACAAAACCAAATGCGTCCCGCAGACCTACTGGCACCTTCGAGAGCAGAAAATTACAACGGCAAACTTGATATTAACAGGCTGTTAACATTACTACAGCGAGGCGCCATGTTAAGTTTAGCCGTTGAAAAATGGACAAATCAAGGACTTTGGATACTTGGACGTAGTGACGCAAATTATCCCAAACGTCTCAAAATGCAACTCAAACAATCGGCGCCTGCTATTCTTTATGGAGTTGGCAATGTCGAACTACTATCAATGGGGGGACTAGCAATAGTTGGTTCTCGCGATATCGATGAAGAAGGATTGAACTATACACAAAAAATCGCACAAACCTGCTCTGCTCAAAGTATACAAGTTATTTCAGGTGGCGCCCGTGGAGTAGACCAAGCTGCCATGTTAGGTGCATTAAACGCAGGTGGAACAGCTATTGGTGTACTCGCAGATAGTTTGGTCAAAGCAGCAGTAAATAGTAAGTACCGTCCAGATATCAAAGACGGTAGACTTATATTAGTTTCGAGCTACGACCCTGAAGCTGGTTTTAATACTGGCAACGCAATGGGACGAAACAAATATATTTACGCTTTTTCAGACTATGCGCTTGTAGTAAACTCCACAGTCGGTAAAGGTGGTACTTGGGCAGGTGCAACAGAAGTGTTATCAAAATTCAAAGATATTCCCGTTTTTGTCAGGTTAGATAATACTGCACCAGAAGGTAATCAAGAATTATATAAAAAAGGCGCCAAACCTTTTCCACCAGAACCTTGGAACTCTTTACACGAACTTTTACAAACAAATTTATCTATTACTAAAGAATCATCTAACGTAGAAGATATATACGAAGTAGTACTACCTGTTATCCTTCGACATTTACAACAACCCAAAGACGTAAAAACCCTTGCTGAATCCTTGAATGTAAGATTACCACAAATGGAAGATTGGCTGAATCGAGCCGAGAAAGAAGGTCAAGTCAGTAAAAGTAAGGCGCCTGTCACCTATGTGGTAAATCAATCAGCAACTCAACTTTCATTACTATAGCAGTCCATAAGATTCCCGACTTCGCGTTCATTTGTCGGGAATCTGGTATGCGCGATTATTCAAGGTACGGTTTCCCGTACCTTTTATTCCGGTCATATGCCCAAAGTTACAATTCTTAACAACAATCCAAATATGTGTTAATATTTATTAAGTGATAAGTGCATCGATTGTCTTAGCAAAACAACTGTGCATGTAAACGATGCTTAATAGCAATTTATAAAAAACTCATAAACCATACGAGTTTATAAATAAGTAATTATTATAAGCTTTACAAAATTAAATTATCCAACGTTATTGTAATCACTGCTTTCATTTTCAAATCAGTGATTATTTTACTGTGTCATGGCTATGGCTAAATTTGATTAATTATCATCAGCGAAACTAGGTATTCACGTGCTAAAAACTACAAAGTATTTAAATTTCCAAATCGAACCTCTTCCAGACACAGGAACACTAACATATAAGTCGTTGTTAATTCCTATAACTATAATAATTGTTTGGGCAGTGAGCTTAGTTTATTTACTATCTACAGATATAAACACATTAAACCCTTTTACTGTTGTCGCTGCGATTTTGTGGCAAACCTTTATTTATACAGGTTTATTTATTACGGCACATGATGCCATGCATGGGTCAGTTTTAACTAGCAACGTTAAAATTAATCATTTCATTGGTTCAATCTGTTTAACACTTTACGGATGCTTATCGTATAAAAAACTGCTTAAAAAACATTGGCAACACCATCAACATCCAGCAAGTGAGTTAGACCCAGACTTTCATAATGGTAAGGGTAAAAACTTTTTTGCTTGGTACTCGTATTTCATGAAACGTTACTGGAGTTGGCGCCAGATAATTACATTAATGATTATTTACAACCTGATTACTCGTATACTGGGCATTCCTGAAGATAACATGAGATATTTTTGGGTTATTCCTCCCATCCTGAGTTCACTACAGTTATTTTACTTCGGCACTTATGAACCACACCGCGAACCTGTAAACGGTTACAAACAACCACATCGTTCACATACCATCAGGCGCCCAGTGTGGTTATCCTTCATTACCTGCTATCACTTCGGCTACCATGAAGAACATCACGAATATCCCCACTACCCTTGGTGGCGCCTGCCCAAAGTATATCAATATCGACACGCAAAAGTCGCGTAGGTTGGGTGGAGTCTAAAAGAACCCAACAAAAATTATAACTACAATATCAGGAAAATATACTGACAGTAGTGTAGCTTTTTTAAGATGCAATATACGAATTAACTTTGTTTTCTGAGTTTTCTTTGAGCATCAGCATAGTACGTTGTGAGGTTTTATCCAATCTGGGTTGTGGCAGTATTAATTTACGCACAACCCTTTTCTACTTCTTGTTGCCCCACAAAAACCCAGTTATAACTTCCGGAAGTCAAGAACACACTGACTGTATTTGAATACTTGACTCTTAATATCTATTTATATTATGCAAACAGAAATGAAAGAATTACCGTAGGGCGGGTTATATTATAACCTTCACATTCATTACAATACATCTAAACCCGCCCCCCTTAACAAAGATAGGAACGGGCAAGGATGCCATTAGCGTCAAGTTAAGCTAAAACCTACTACGTCACCTCCAATTCGCAATTCGCAGTTC
>NZ_JBXXZH010000017.1:0-69221 GCF_059640475.1 Calothrix sp. CBUCES-K 9914 | reverse complement strand
TGGTTCTTCCGTACATAGCGTGCTAAATTTTAATTAAAATCGATAATTATCCTTTATAATCAAGGCTTACAGGCACTTATAGTTGAAATTCCAGTAATTTTATTTTTATAAAGCCAATAATGGCTGTAAAATAAGCATAGCAAGGGTTAAAAGCTATTTTTTTAACATATTTAGCACGCGCTTTGTACGGAAGAGCCGTTTTGCCATTATTACGGCGCCTTCATGGTGCGGAACCATTGAGTCGATGAACCGCAAATCGTAATTTGTATCGGCTGGACCTAAATCCATTGACATGTTATGGTTCATCCCGCCATGATTCATACCATCATGATTCATGCCACCTTGAGCCACCTGCTTGTCGGAAGCTTCGGTTGCAGTGGAATTATTAGATTGGACTTGGTTTTGGGATGCAGTTGTGGAACATGCAGCTAGGGCGCCACTAGCAACAGTTGCCATAGCTACCAAACTAAATGCGAAAAATTTATTTTTGAGTTTAGATTGCATAATTCATGATTTATCATTACCTGATTAGATTTTAAAATCTCCAGTTAAGTGGAGATTCAACCCAAACAAGTAATTTTTTTGAGGTTAAGTGCAGTAGCTAGGATGACAGACTGACAATCACACTACTGCACCTATTACCTAGTTTCGCAAACAAAAATGAAATCAGGATGAAATTAGAAGCGAATTGAAAAACCTAGTAGCAAGGGCCACGGTTATTCAAACGTCGTCGGTGCCGAAAAGTTGCAGCAATCTTTAAATGGCGCCAGTTTAACAGTTTGCTATGTTTTTTCAAAGATTGCGACTATGGCAAAAATCAAAAATAGAAATCCACCAATTGCAGTCACCATCCGTTCAGAAATTCTGCCAGCAATTAAACGTCCACCCAATACAGCAATTACTGTGCAGATAGCGTGTCCGATAATGGCGCCAACTGTAACACCAACTGCGTTGTTGGATGCTGCAAGCGTAACTGTCGCTATTTGTGTTCTGTCTCCCCATTCTGCTAAAAATGTCAAAATAAAACTTTCCAACAGAATTGCTAAATTAGTATTGCTGTTTTTAAGATTCTTTTCACTCACATCAATAGCTTTTTCTGCTTCTTCTACAACTTTACCATCAGTCTTTGCTGGCATTTGACTAGCATCATAAAGTAACTTAATACCGAAAAACAAAAATAGTCCAATACTAGCGTAGTGCGTATAAATTTTCGGCAAAAACGCAATCAACTGTCCAATTGCAACCGATAAAATTGTCATTGCAGCAAGCGCACAAATAACCCCTATGAAAACTAACTTTCGGGAATGACGCATCGAAAGGATAACCGCAATGAAAAATGTCTTATCACCTAGTTCAGAAATTGTAATCAGCATTAAACCAGCTGTAAACGCTGTTAGCACACTCATTCTCCTCAAAATTTACAGCAATTCATTTGAGTGAGTTTGATGAGCGTACCAACACTTCACCAAGATCACACTCAAATGTGAACTTAGTGAAGGTCTCGCTTTTCAAGCACAAATATTTAGCTAAATCTATCTCATATTCTAGACTTAACTAAATGCGGAAACTTGCTACCCAAACCAGGCTTATCGCCAGTATGTTGATTTAGGTCACTGGTAACATAACCAGTAGCTACTCCCCTTCAATTAATTCTTACTATACATCAAAAAAATTAAAAAGACAAGTTTCTAGAAACTGATTTAAACACTAAAAATCTTGGTTATCTGAAATTTTTTTCATATTCTTATCATATTTCAGGATATTTTGATTTCATATTTTATAATATTGAACAAATTTTTCATATTTTATTCATATTTAATATTTGATAGTTTTGGTAATTAATAGACTATATCAATAAAAGGTCAAGTCAAATTGTACCCAGAATATAAGCGAATGACTGTTTAGTACAGACAAATGTTTCCCCTACTTCACTTCTTTTATCAATTTACATAAAAAATTAAGGTAAGCAAACTTTGCTTACCCTATTAATTAAATATTTGGGTCTTAATTTTATTTCTGAATTTCTTGAAGAATAGATTGTGTTTGCTGATACCCTTGAGTATCTCGCTGCTGTTGAAATAAAGTCGCTGCTTGCTGTAAATCAGTAATAGCGTTGCGTTTATCTCCTAGAGCGTATCGTGCCAGCCCTCGACTGCCATAAGCATCAGCTAATTTAGGATTAATTGCTAACGCTTGGTTAAATTGTGCTAACGCTTGTTTATGGTTTCCTTGTCTATAGTTGAGAAGTCCCAAGTTGTAGTAACCATCTACAAACTTAGGATTGATTTTGATGGTTTGGTTAAAATCCGCAATAGCCGCATTTACATTTCCAAGTTCAGCATATAATGTTCCCCTGACATTATATGCATCAAGGTGTCCGGGACTCAGTTTTACGGCACGACTATAGTCGGCTAGGGCAGCTTGGTAGTCGCCAAGTTGCGCTTTCGCTTGTCCTCGTAGACAATATGCTTCTGAATATTCTGGTTTTAACTGTACTACTTTATCAAAATCCGCGATGGCGCCTGAGAAGTTACCTTGAGCAAGCTTTTGCACGCCTTGATTGTACGATAGTTGAAAATTTGTTCTTTCTACAGGCTGTTTTGGTGCTTGTGCAAAACTAACTGCCGATATTGCACATAACACGCTACTGATTCCCAAAATTGCGACGGTTTGCTTAATATAGTTCATGGTGCCTTTCTCCGCTTAGGTGCATTTTGAGGCACAATTACACGGAACTGTTCCCCACACCTCTATTTTAAACCCTTAAAATAATCAATATTAAAACTTACATAGATAAAATACTTTGCAATAGCAACCACATATTCAAGCATACAATCACAATTGCTACTAATATTGAAATAAATTTTAACCAAAATGGATTAACAAATTCACCCATTAAGCTACGGTTACTGGTAAACATTACTAATGGAATGACTGCGAATGGTAACTGTAAACTCAGAACCACTTGACTAAAAACTATTAAATTACTAGTGCTTTTTTCTCCAAAGAAAATTATTGCAATTAATGCCGGAATTATTGCAAGCAGACGGGTTACTAAACGACGTAGCCAAGACGGGAGGCGAAATTGCAAAAATCCTTCCATTACAATTTGACCTGCTAAAGTTGCAGTTAAAGTTGAACTTTGCCCCGAAGCAAGTAGCGCAACACCAAAAATTGCGCTAGCTGCACTAACACCTAATAATGGTGAAAGTAATTTATATGCGTCTTGAATTTCTGCTACGTTTTGCAAACCAGAGAAATGGAACGTTGCTGCTGAAACAATTAGTATTGCTGAATTAATCAAAAGTGCTAAAGACAAAGCGACAGTTGAATCAATTGTACTAAATTTTATTGCTTCCCAGCGTTTTTCAAGAGTTGGCTGCCAATCGCGCGTCTGTACTATGGAAGAATGTAAATATAAGTTGTGCGGCATTACCGTGGCGCCTAAAATACCAATGGCAATGTATAGCATTTCAGGATTCTTTAAAATCTCAGGCTTAGGTATATATCCTTGTAAAATTCCGCCTAAATCAGGTTGAGAAAATAGAATTTCCGCTGTGAAACAAATCCCTACAGTCGCAACCAGCAAAATAACCAAACCTTCAGTATAGCGAAAGCCTTTACCCTGCAACAGCAATAAAATTAGTACATCTGCGGCTGTAATACATACTCCCCAAATTAGAGGAATGTTAAAGAGAAGTTGTAGAGCTATAGCACTTCCCAGCAACTCCGCTAAGTCACATGCAGCAATTGCAATCTCGCACAGTGCCCACAAACAAAAACTTACCTTCTTACTAAAATAGTCTCGACAAGCTTGTGCTAAATCTTTCTCCGTTGCTACCCCCAACCGCACGCACAACGATTGCAGCAGTATCGCCATTAAATTAGATAGTAAAATTACTGACAGCAAAGTGTAACCAAATTTTGACCCGCCAGCAATATCCGTTGCCCAGTTTCCAGGATCCATATACCCAACTGATACCAGGTATCCTGGCCCCGCATACGCCAGCAACTTCCGCCAAAACCCTTTATCGTTGGGAATTCTAATGCTGCGGTGTACTTCCTGTAGGCTAGGTCTGTCTTTAGAATGAGTCATTGAATTATACACAAAAATTTTTCATTTTATTTTCATAATCTATGTCTATAATACATTTACCATTTTGATGACATACATAAAGAATAATCAGTAAAAGTCTCAAGGTTAATGACAACTATTGTAGAATTTGGTACTGTTAACTCGGAATCACGGTTGCGTTTATCCTGATGAGTAGTCGAACAGCTCGCTCTTATGCTTTCCTATCGATTGCAGCGGCAGTCGTTACCATTGTCCTGAAGTTTGGGGGATACCAGCTAACGGGTTCAGTGGGGCTGCTTTCAGATGCGATTGAATCGATTGTAAATCTCGTGGCAGCATTGGTAGCTTTGTGGGCATTAACTTATTCTGCCAAACCTGCCGATGCTGAACATGCGTTTGGGCATTCCAAAGCAGAATATTTTTCCAGTGGTGCGGAAGGCGCCTTAATTGTAGTAGCAGCCATCAGCATTACTGTTGAAGCTTGGGGACGTTTATGGCATCCAGAACCCTTAACACAGCTTGGATTGGGGTTAGCACTTTCGCTATTTGCAACAGCAATTAATGGCGTTGTTGCTTTTATCTTGCTACGGGCAGGGCGCCGATTGCATTCCATTACGCTCAGGGCTGATGCTCACCATCTGTTCACCGATGTAGTGACTTCCGGTGGTGTGGTGCTTGGAATTTTTCTCGTTAAGATAACAGGTGCTTTGGTGTTTGACTCAATTGTTGCATTGATAGTAGCAGCAAATATTATGTGGACAGGAATCCGTTTGCTGCGTGAGAGTGGTAGCGCGTTACTCGATGAAGCTTTGCCATCTGAAGAAATTGACGCAATCACTAACATTCTCAACGATTACAAACAGAATAACGTCCAGTTCCATGCCTTACGAACCCGCATCGCTGGAAACCGCCGCTTTGTCTCCTTCCATGTTCTTGTGCCAGGATTTTGGACAGTGCAGCAAGGGCATGATTTGTGTGAGGCGATTGAACTTGCAATTATCCAGGCATTGCCTCTGACCCACGTTACAACTCACCTAGAACCTGTAGAAGACCCCGTCTCCTGGCAAGACCAGGAGTTGGAACGTTCGAGTCTTTAATCATCACTAGAAAACTTAAGCTTATGAGTTTCCTAAATCCTCTGCCAAAACGCTGTAAAGATTAAAAATCGTACTACCCGCCAAACTATAATAGATTTTCCTTCCTTCACGGCGATATTTTACTAAACGCATCACTTTAAATAGACGCAGTTGATGACAAACCGCTGATTCACTCATATGAGTTAATGCAGCCAAATCACAAACGCATAACTCCTGTGAAGCTAGCGCAGAGACTAATCGTAAGCGATTTGGGTCTGCTAATACTGCAAAAACTTCTGCCATCTCTTGCGCTTTATCTATGGGCAGAAGCTTTGGCATTGATGCACGTACACTATCGAGATGTACTAAATGCTCATCACATTGTAACCGTTCAGAGAAGGCGCCATCGTTTTGATACTTGTCTACGTTTTTCTTAGAAACAGCTTTTTTTACCACTTACCTTACTTTTGAGAATGATTACTAGTCTATATTATATCATATTTTAACAATTGTAATAATTGAATAGTTATTCAACTTTTGTGTTAAAGTCTTAGTAAGTAAGAAGCTAAATGTCAAAATTTCTCCAAAACCCATGAGCAAAACACCTTCCCTCAAATCCCAGCAGTTCCAAGTCTCTGGCATGGACTGCGGAAGTTGTGCGAAAACTATAGAAGTAGGTTTACAGCAATTGGATGGAGTAGCATCTGTTTCTGTAAGCTTTGCTACAGAAAAAGTCAAGATTTCCTATGATTCAGTGAAAGTTAGCGAAGAAGCTATTTATAACCGGATTAGAGGCTTGGGTTATACAGTTGAGCAGAGCAATACAGTTGATAAAGAAGTGCATTCTCATGTTCATGACCACGTTCACAGTCACGCTTGCGACCATGACCATGACGATGACCACCACGAACCACATCATAACCACGGACATAATCAAGTCAAAGTGGCTGGGGCAAAAACTTTTAGTGCAAAGATTCATGGGATGGACTGTGGAAGTTGTGCAAAAACTGTAGAAGCTGGTTTGCAGCAACTTGCGGGTGTTTTCGATGTATCGGTTAGCTTTGCCACTGAACGACTACAATTATCCTACGAACCACAATTAATTCAGGAAGAAACGATTTACGAGCGGATTAAGGATTTAGGTTATACTGTTGAACAATCTGTTGATATTAATTCTCATCATCATGACCATCACGAACATAAAAGTCCCAAACCTACACAACAAAATGCAACAAGCTGGCAATTCTTTCTTCATAACCGTCGCGCGCAAAGTGTCATTTTGGCAGGATTCGGATTAGTTTTAGGTTTAATAGCTCAAAATTTACCATTATCTATTTGGGTAGCACGCGCGTTTTATGGTGTAGGAATTATTATTGCTGGTTATCCTGTAGCGCGCGCAGGTTTATTTGAATTGCGTATACGTCGCGCTGATATGAATTTGCTGATGAGCATTTCTGTTATCGGCGCCGTTGTTCTCGGAGACTGGTTTGAAGCAGCTTTAGTAGTTTTCCTATTTTCCTTGGGTAGTACACTACAACTTTTTAGTATTGGTCGCACTCGGAACGCTATTCGTGCATTAATGGATTTAACACCAGCAACTGCAACTGTAAAACGTAATGGTAGAGAAGAAACAGTTAATATCGAAAGCGTTCAAATTAACGAAGTTATTACAATTCGACCGGGACAGCGCATAGCATTAGATGGGTTGGTCGTTTCTGGTAGCAGTGCTGTTGATCAATCGCCAATTACAGGAGAATCAATACCTGAAGATAAAGAGATTGGTGATACAGTCTATGCAGGCACAATGAACCAAACAGGATTTTTAGAAGTAAAAGTTACTCATACAGCTTCAGATACTACAGTCGCCAAAATTATTCACTTAGTCGAACAAGCACAAGAAAGTCGGGCGCCTTCGCAGCAATGGGTAGATAAATTTGCCGCAATTTATACACCAATTGTAATTTTAATCGCGTTATGTATTGCTTTCATTCCACCCCTAGCGTTTGCCAAGTCATTTAATATATGGGTATATCGCGCGCTGGTAATGTTAGTAATTGCTTGTCCGTGTTCGTTAGTAATATCTACTCCTGTTTCTATAGTTAGTGCAATCGGTGCCGCAACTCGTAACGGCGTACTATTTAAAGGAGGTCATGCACTAGAAACAGCAGGTAGATTACAAACACTTGCATTTGATAAAACAGGTACAATTACGCGCGGATTGCCACTTGTCCAAAAAATTTACAACACTGATAAAATTAGTGCAGAAATGGTGCTGTTAATAGCTGCATCATTAGAAGTGCAATCTGAACATCCTTTAGCAAAAGCAATAGTTACAGAAGCAAAAAGTAAAGGGATGGATTTAGTGGCGCCTAATAACTTTAAATCATTTACAGGACAGGGAATTTGGGCAAGCTTAGGAGAACAAATTTATGTAGTTGGCAACCGTCGTCTGTTCAAAGAAGTTGGTATTCCAATTTCAATTCAAGCCGAATATACATTAACTCAAATTGAAAACCTTGGACAAACCCCTGTGTTGGTGGGGAATGACAAAGAATTTTTAGGCGCCATAGCACTGGCAGATGGATTAAGATTAGAAACAAGCGAAGCACTACATCAACTCAAACGACTCGGACTAAAACAGCTAGTAATGCTCACAGGAGACAGAAAAGCAGTAGCTCAACAAATTGCTGACTCTGTAGGAATTAACGAATATCGTGCAGAACTTTTACCGCAAGATAAATTAAATGAAATCCGGCAATTGCGAACTACTGGAACAGTAGGTATGGTAGGTGATGGTATAAATGATGCCCCAGCATTAGCTGCTGCCGATATTAGTTTTGCATTAGGTACAATAGATATTGCCCTAGAAACCGCAGACGTAGTACTTGCAGGAAGCGACTTGAGAAAACTTCCTTACGCAGTTGAATTGAGTCGTCGCACAATATCTATAATTCAACAAAACGTAGCGTTTTCATTACTAACTAAAGCATTATTCTTATTACTAGGTACATTCGGCATTGTTGGACTAGCAGTTGCAGTATTAGCAGACACAGGAAGCTCTCTCCTAGTGACAGCGAATGGAATGCGGTTGTTTAAAGCTAAGTTTGATGCTCTTTCTTAAAAACTCTTCCTTTGTGTCCTTTGCGCCTTTGTGGTTCATTTTTCTTACCCACTCAGATTAATTTTACCACAGAGACGCAGAGGACACAGAGAAGAGTATTATAATTATCATTATATACAGATATTTAAACAATATATGCAAATCAAGCAAAAATTCAATACTCTTACTTATAATTTTTCTATTTTTGCACAATTGCTGAAAAATTTCTAATGAAACGGGCAAGGATGCCCATTCCACAAGACAAACTAATCAACCATCCGTTACACCCGTTGCATCCGTTGCCTAGAGGTCATTTCCAATTAAAATTAACGGCGCCCAATAATAAGGATGTTGATAACCGACACTAACTAAGGAATATCTACTACCTCAATAACTACAAGCAAAAGTTTTGCCTCTTTTACAAAAGCATCCCACCAAAACCAATATCTTTTATCATTGGGATCAAACCAACTTATCCAGTCCATCACAGACCAAAGCTCTTCTGCTTCACGTACTTGTTCTTCTCTGGAAAGTGTTCTCCATCTTGCCAAATTTTCCTCTTCCTCCTCTATTGTCATCTCTGGGGCACAACGTTCAACAAACCATGTTGGTAACAATGATGACCATTCATTATCTGATGGCCAATTTTTTTCATATTGACTAAGAACTACAGCTAATACCTCTCTACAATTATGTAGAACTTGATGGGCATTTCCTGGGCAGTGAGCATTAAATAAAATTAGTGCAGCACCTTCTACTTTATCTTTTGGGTCTGGTGCAGTAAATAAATGCTGTAATTCCGAAGCTGGTTTCATATTTACAACCTTTTATACCACTCGGTTAAGGTTTTTATAGCATAATTATATCCCCCCTAGTCCTCCTTAATAAGGGAGGAAAAAAGGCGGTCTTTAGCCCCCCTTACTAAGGCAGCAGGGCTGATTCATTCTTGGAAGGAAATTAGGTTCAGTTTAAATTTTCTACAAAATTACACGTAACTTCTTCTTTTCTTTGTGCCCTTTGTGCCCTTTGTGGTTTATTTCTTTAAAGAACCACATAATCCGGAGGATTTCCCGCAGGGTAGACACGAAGAACACAAAGGGCAATAGCGATTTTTATTTTTAGAATGAAACAGCCCTGCCTTTACTAAGGGGGATTGGGGGATCACACAAGGCGCCAGTTTGGGGAATCGCCTTCAGTCCCGATGGTAAACGAATAGGCAAGTTACTTAACACGTTATCAGGGCATCGTGGCATGGTGTTGAATCTTGCTTTTACACCCGACGGTAAACATCTGTTATCTGGTGGTGATGACAACACACTTATGATGTGGGATTTACAGAAAATTGGCGCCCTTAATCCTCTAGAATACGCCTGTAATCAAGTGCGGGATTACTTACGCACTTCGGTTGAAGTAAACCAGAAAGATCGGCATTTGTGTGAAGGTTTTATAGATTAACGCTCATCCCCCTTTTTAAAGCTACGGTGTACACACATCTTTATAATCCTTCTCAATATCCCTCCTTTATGCCCTTTGTGTCTTTGTGGTTTTTCCTTTTTATGAACCACAAAGGCGCAAAGAACACAAAGAAAGAGAAGAAAGGTAATTTTTAGAGGCTTATGTGTACACAGGAGGGGGGATCAATTTCGATAAAATTCCTTAACCGAGTAGTAATTGGTGATGGTGCGTAACTGCACTTGAATTTTCGTTTTATTTGTTGTTTTTTCAAGCAGTTACGCACCCTACGTTTACGTTGGGTTCCGCAAAGCCTCCACCCAACCTACAAACGAATTAATCATCCGTTACATCCGTTGTATCCGTTGCCAGCATTTCTAGTAATTGGGTTTCACTCAAGGTTTTGACACCTAGTGATTCGGCTTTTGCTAGTTTGGAGCCTGCCTCTTCACCTACTACTAAGTAGTCTGTTTTTTTGCTGACTGAATCAGTAACTTTACCACCTGCTTTTTGAATCAAAGCTTTGGCTTCGTCGCGCTTTAGTGTTGGTAACGTTCCTGTTATTACGAAGGTTTTTCCGACGAAGTTCTCATTCTCACTACTACTATCGGCAGGCGCCTCACTTGCTTCTAGTTGTAAACCAGTTGCTTTTAATCGTTCGATTAATGTTTGGTTTGAGGGAATGCGGAACCATTGATATATACTGTCGGCTATTTCGGCGCCTATTCCATATATACCTTCTATTTGCGCGCGGTTTGCTTCAGCAATTTTTTCTACGGTGGAGAATTTTTCTGTTAACGTTTGGGCTGTGACGTTACCAACGTGCCGAATTCCTAAACCATATAGCACTCTTGACCAAGGTTGATTTTTTGATTGGGTTATTGCTTCGACTATTTTCTCTGCCGATTTTTTACCCATTCGTTCTAATGCACATAATTGCTCTGGTGTCAATTCATATAAGTCAGCAACTGAATACACTACACCTTTATCGACGAGTTGATGCACTAGCTTTTCACCCATACCGCGAATATCTAATGCGTCACGACTTACCCAATGTTCTATCGAACCTTTTAAAATAGCTTGGCACGATGCGTTTACACACCGTGTTACCGCTTCGTCTTTTTCCCGCACTACAGGTTGACTACACACGGGACAGTTACTTGGCATTACGAACGCTTGTGTTCCATCAGGACGCAGTTCTTTGAGTACACGCAATACTTCGGGAATAATTTCCCCTGCTTTACGAACTATTACTGTATCACCAATCCGAATATCAAGTTGAGCGATGCGGTCGCCATTATGTAAAGTCGCTCTAGATACGGTTGTACCTGCTAATTGTACCGGACGCATTTCTGCTAATGGTGTTAATGCTCCCGTTCTTCCTACATTCACCGAAATATTTTCGACGATAGTCGGCGCCTCTTCAGCAGCATATTTTAAAGCTACAGCCCAACGGGGAAACTTTTGTGTAAACCCTAATTGTTCTTGTAGCTTGAAGGAGTCTAGCTTTACTACTACCCCATCAGTCATATAGGGTAAATTCAATCGTTCGGTATCCCAATACTCGTAATACTCTGTAACTTCTTGTAATGAAGTACACAGTTTCATCTTGGGGTTAACTTTAAACCCCATCTTTTGTAATAATTCCAGGGCTCCCCACTGAGTATTCGCAATACTGGTATCATCAAGACCGGGAATATGTAGAGTATAAGCAAAAAAATCTAATTGTCGCTTGTCTACTATCTTAGGGTTGAGTTGGCGCAAAGTTCCAGCAGTGGCGTTGCGAGGATTGGCAAATAGAGACTCACCTGCTTTTTGTCGTTCCTCGTTAATTTGCTTAAATATATGTAACGGTAAAAACGTCTCTCCTCGTACTTCCACACGTTCAGGGATGGCGCCACCAAAAGCTTCGGCATTTAACCGTAATGGTATTGAACGTATTGTGCGTACATTTTGAGTAATATCTTCACCCGTTAGACCATCACCTCGTGTGGCACCGCGCGTTAATAAACCATTCTCATATGTTAAAGCTAGGGCATTACCGTCTATTTTTAACTCACACACATACTCAACGTCTTTCTGGTTCTCCTTTATTAAAGACGGAGGTAAATGTCGGCGCCAGCGTGCATCCCAGTTTTTTAGCTCATCAACATTAAAGGCGTTTTCTAAACTATATAGCGGCACATTATGACGTACCGTAGTAAATTGCGTAGCAGGTCTTTCACCAACCCGTTGCGTTGGACTATCAGGCGTAATGGTTTCAGGATACTTAGCTTCCAGGTCTTGCAATTCCCGATAAAGCCTATCATAGACAGTATCCTCCATAATCGGGTTATCTAGAACATAGTAAGCGTAGCTGGCTTTCTGTAAAAGCAACCGCAGTTCTATAATTCTCGTTTTTACATCCGTTACCGTCGATTCAACCATATTCACTTTCATCGCGCGCTGGATTTATATAGTAATAAGGGAAAGGGGAAAAGGGAAAGGGGCTAAAGAAGTAGAAAGTGCGCTCGTGCTAGGTGCTGAGTATCTTAACTCCTAACTCTACTCAGCACGAGCGCACTTTTAACTTAACACTCTATTTATGCCAGTCTTCTACTTCATAGAGGAATTTTGTACCACCGATTAACTTACGATTTGCAGAGGTACTTTGCACGAAAACCATGTACTTTTCCAAGTTGTTTGGTTTTATACGCGCGGTTTCACCTTCGGGTAGACCCAACATTTCGCGCGCAGCTTGTCCCTCAAATAAGTCCCCTGTTACCCTCTCCATCAAAATAATTTCTTTATAACCTTGAATAGTCTCTGTTTTGGTAAACTCGTAAAAACCGCGTCCAACTTTGAAATTTAAACCGTTTTCTAAAACAAATCCTTTTATAGAAACATTATTGTCAATGTCGAGAACCTGAAATCTACCTGGAGATACCGCGCGTAAATCAGCAGCTTGAAACATTGTAGTTTCTTCACGGTTCAACATCGAGTTAAAAATCCGGTTTAACCCACGACTCATTCTTCCTTGCGCGACTACTTCTTGTTCGTATGCTTGCAGTTGTTCGTTCGAGGACTGCTGATAACAAACTGCTAAGAATAAATCAGTAATATATGAAAACTGGTCAAGATTAACGTGAAAACCACCTGATTGTTCAGCTAATTCTTTATAAAATGGTGTTGCATGTGAACGATTCAGCGCTTGCACTCCGTAAACTGTAACGCCTTTGTCTGCTAGTTTGTTTATTTCCTGGCGCCAGTTTAATTTTTGCGGGTTTTGTGCAGGTGCATGAGGAATATCATCACCAATTAATACTAAAGATTTTGATGCCGACTCAGACCAAGCAAAAGACTGCGCTTCGTGTAATACCAATTCATAGCATTCTGGTGCATCACCACCACCTGTTGGTTCAACGTTTTGAACAAAATTACAAATCGCATCTATATCGCTTGATAAATTGAAATGTTTGGTGACATATGTTGAACCTGCATCGCAATAGTCACCATGTGCAATAATACCAATCTTAATTAATGGAATCTCATTCATTAACCGAGTTACGGTTTCTTTGATTTTTCGTCGTACCTGTGTTAAGCAAGGATACATACTGCCTGTAGTGTCAAAACTAAAAACAACTTCTATGCTGCTCATAATCAAAGCCTCTTTTTTACTAGTTTTTTGTGTCGATTTTAACTTTTATTAGTCAGGAAGTTACAACAAACGCGCGTAAAATTTATCTAAGTTTTACACTTGCGTTTATATTTAATGAAGTACTAAAAATTCTGTTGTTTACGATTTTGATCCCCCCAACCTCCCTTAATAAGGGGGCTTAAAAAATACTATCCTTGTTCCCCTTCGATGCGAAGGTTAAGAAAGACTATTCTTGTTCCCCCCTTATTAAGGGGGGCTAGGGGGGATCAATTATCGAAAGTTATGTTTGCAATTCTTGTAAGCAGGGTTGAATTATAACTAGAGTTATAACAGGCAAGCAATCGCTGAAATTTAGCATTGTAGGCGCCTTCCTTAACTTGTTAGTAATATTATACTACGAAAATCAAAAAAAAGCAAGGTTATTCATGAGATTTGCTTGATTTAATAAAAATTAATTTAGTTTAACTTAATTTAATACAAGCCTTACTTAGTATAAAAAGGAAGCTGAATAATAAACTCTGTACCTTTACCAGGTGAGGAAATACATTCGAGGGTGCCACCATGTTTTTCGGTAATGATATGGTAACTGATGGAAAGACCTAAGCCAGTACCTTTACCTTCAGGCTTCGTAGTATAAAAAGCTTGAAATATTTGGTCACGTATTGATAAATCCATTCCTTTACCGTTGTCACCGATTTGAATTGTGACATTTTCCCTATCAGCGGTGGTGCAAATACAGATTAAGGGAATTGTGAGTACATTGTCAGGAGTTAAATATTTATCTTTAGTAGTTGGGTAGTCACTATCTTGTAGTCCTTCATCAATAGCGTCGATAGCGTTAGCGATAAGATTCATAAAAACTTGGTTAAGTTGTCCCGGATAACATTCAATTAAGGGTAGATTTCCATATTCCTTGACAACATGAATTGCTGGACGAAATGTTTGGGGTTTGAGACGGTGTTGAAGAATCATTAAGGTAGTTTCAATACCTTCATGAATATCCACAGCTTTTTTCTCTTTTCCATCAGCGCGTGAATAAGTTCGCATCGACTGCATAATTCCACGTATTCTGTCGCTTCCCAATTTCATAGACGAAATTAATTTTGGCAAGTCTTCAGCAATATGGTCTAAATCTACTGACTCAATAATTTCTTCAATCTCACTACCTGGTTCGGGAAACTTTTCTCGATAAAGTTTAAGTAGGTTTATCAAATCGCGCGCATACTGGCTAGCATGATATAAATTAGTTGAAATAAAGCCAATAGGGTTATTAATTTCATGTGCAACCCCCGCAACCATTTGTCCTAGTGAGGAAATTTTCTCGGTTTGCACTAGTTGTAACTGAGTTTTTTGAAGTTCTTCTAATGCTTCTGTAAGTTCAGAAGTTCTTTGAAGAACCCGCTCTTCTAACTTTTGTTTCTGCTGATCTAACTCGATGTTTAAACGTCGTAGCTTTAATTGTACATTAATTCGCGCGATTACTTCTTCTTGCTGAAACGGTTTTATTATATAGTCTACAGCTCCCATCTGGAAACCTTTAACTTTTTCGCTAGTGTCAGATAAAGCTGTCATAAAAATAATGGGAATATCCTTTGTGAGGGGATTTGAGAGTAACTTACGGCAAGCTTCAAAACCATCTATTTTTGGCATCATTATATCGAGCAAGATTAAATCGGGTGGATTATTTAGTGCTTGCTCAATACCGGAAAGTCCATCCATTTCTATCAATACTTCATACCCAGCATCTGATAATGTTGTATATAGAACTTCTAAGTTAGTTGGACTATCGTCGATTACCAAGATTGTTTCGACTGGTCTAATATCTGAATTTTGTGTTTGATTATCGTTTATCATTGTTTTACGTTATAGTATTTATTTATATGTATAATAATTTAACTCAGTTTCTTTATGACCGTATATACTCCTGTATAAAGTTTCTGATCTTTTGTATATTAAGATTCTTTACATACTTATTCAGTTGCCTAACAAAAATATGATATTTTTCATCCATTCGGGCAATTTTATCTAATTCTTGTTTTATTCCTTTTATTTGTCCTTTGCGTGCGTATTCTAGCAGCATTGTTAAATCTGAAACTGGCGGTATTACCATTGCGCTTGTGAATACTGTTACAGACTCACTCGATGACTCAACAGGAGGCGCCGCATAAGTCCAATTAATTTTGAGATGCTTGGTTAACATGTTATATAATTCCTCTGGCTGTATTGGTCGCGTCAGAAAACCATCGGCGCCAGCGACCAAAGTTTTTTGACGGTCGATTGCATAGACATTCGGTGATGCAATAATGATTACAATATCTTGAAAAACTTCTGATTGACGCATTTTAGACAGCATTTCCCATCCGTTCATTATTGGCATAGTGATATCAGAAATTATTAAGTCAGGATGATATTGATGTGCTTTATGAATACCCTCCTTACCATTACTAGCTTCAATAACTATAAAACCGAGCGGTTCGAGTAAACTAATAAATAAGGAGCGATTTTCCCAAGAGTCATCGACAATTAATATCTTCCTCTCATTACCCGAATAACCAATAATTTTACCGCGACTAGTAATAGTGCTACTTTCTGTCCAGTCTTCAGCAATTCGACATTCGATTTCAAATTCAAATAAACTACCAACTCCCACTTGACTTTTTACTTGAATATTACTACCCATCATTTCTATAATCTTTTGGCTAATAGTCAATCCTAATCCAGTGCCTTCGTTTTGTATTTGATTACTCATCACCTGTTCAAAAGGTAAAAATATTAGTTCCATTTGCTCAGGTTTCATTCCAACACCTGTATCTACAACAGTAAAATTAATCTTGATATGATTGGATTTACTAGTATAAAATTTTACTTGTAATTTGACACATCCGGCATCGGTAAATTTGATAGCATTACTAAGCAGGTTTATTAAAACTTGTCGTAATCTTTTTTTATCAGTGCTGATTCCTGCAGGTAAGTTAGGAGGTGATTCGTAGACAAAATCAATACCCTTTTGTTCAGCTTTAATTCGACATACTTCAACAACTCCTTGTAGGAAAGATGGTAAATGAAAATCTACAAGCTGTAGTTCCATTTTTCGCGCTTCAATTTTGGATAAATCTAAGATGTCATTGATTAAGTTAAGTAAATTAAAGCCACATTCATATATCGTTTTAATTCCATGCTTTTGTTCTTCTGTTAAATTTTGTGAGTTAGCCAGAATTTGAGCATAACCAAGAATACCATTGAGTGGAGTTCTTAATTCATGACTCATCGAAGCCAAAAATTTGTTTTTAGCCTGATTTGCTGTTTCTAAGCTTAATTTGGTCTTTTTGTGTGCTTCCACGACGGCTTTAAACTGGTTTAATAAGTCATAAACAGAATTCGCTAGTTTTGATGTATCATAGTCTTTAGTTACAGGAAATTGAAAGTCAACTTGAGAATTTTTTTTGACTTGATTACTTGCTCGTTGAGTTATATCAATGATATTTGTAATTGGATTTGCAATTTTATAACTTAGTGAGCGAATAAATACATATGTAAATACAAGACTTATATTAATACTAACAACAATAATAATTATCCGGATTAATTGTAAGCGACTGAAATCGTTTTCGGCTTTTTCTTCTTGCTGCTCTGCTATTTCGATTACACTAGCTAGTTGGTGTGTAAATTCTTGCGTTTCTTCTGTTTCCTTACTGACATATAAATCCGAGAATGATTCTTTAACTCGAAATGCTTGCCTTTCTAACGATTTAATATCGGTTTTCTTCAACACGTTTTCTAAACTTTGAAGATAATCTAAATAGTTATCCCTATATTTATCGAATAAATGCTTAAACATTTGATTCGAGGATTTTTCTTTTTTGCGGTTGAGTTCTGTAAATACTTGTCTACTTTGTGTGATTCGTGTTAAAGCTGCTGATTTTGCCTGTTGAAAGCTTTTTGGTTTTTGTAGTGAGCTTGGAAAACTATTCACTGTTAATAAACTCAGTGTATTTGAGTGTAAATCACTTAATAACTTACGTTCACGTCGTACTCGAAGACGCTGCTCATTCGCTTGTGATTGAAAAGAATCACTAATTACAATAGGCGCTAAACTACCAAACATCGCTATGAATACCGCGATTACATATCCAAAAAAAATTTTTCTTTGGATAGTCAAGCGATTATTTTGATTTACTAAGTTAAGTAGCCATTTCGATATTGCTACTCTCGGTTGTCTCTTGGGAGCTGGATTTGAGTTTCCATTTGCACGGTGGTTCATGAGTAGCACATAATTTAAGTAAAATAACGTAGACGCTAGTAGCACATATTTAAATTTTTACGTATTACAACAGTTGACAATCTCCAGAATGTAGAGACGTGATATATCACGTCTCCATAACCCCAAATATCAGAATGAACGTGTATCTGTATAAGATTTACATCCTCCTAATTTATAGTTCCCAAAAAGGAAGTAAGAATTTACACACTTTTTAACTTTAAATTGGCGCCTGTTGGTACAAACGGTGATGTAAGTATTATTATTGAAGAAGTGCTGAAGCATTTATTACGAGTAAGGGATGCACGCGAGTATGACTCGTTATGATTTACTGTTACGCCAAGCTAAACTGATAACGGTGCCCCATAATTCTGGGTTGGTCGATATTGGTATTAAAGACGGGCAAATTGCTGAAATTGCATCCGCTATCACTGGTGATGGATTAGTCGAGCTTAATCTAGATGGTAAATTAGTATCACCACCCTTTGTTGAGTCACATATTCATTTAGATTCGGCGTTAACTGCTGGAGAACCTCGCTGGAACGAAAGTGGCACTTTGTTTGAAGGTATCCAAATTTGGAGTGAGCGCAAACAAAACTTATCGGTAGAAGATATAGTGACGCGCGCTGTCGCAACTCTTAAACAGCAAGCCGAACAAGGAATTTTATTCGTGCGAACACACGCGGATGTTAGCGAACCGCAATTAATTGCACTCAAAGGTTTACTCGAAGCGCGCGAACAAGTAAAAGACTGGATAACTGTACAAGTAGTTGCATTTCCCCAAGATGGTATTTTCTCAAATCCTGAAAACGAAGTGCTACTCGAAAAAGCTTTACAAATGGGCGCCGATGTCGTAGGAGGCATACCCCATTACGAACTTACCCGTGAATATGGGGTAAAATCGGTTGAGCGAACCTTTGAATTAGCTCAACAATACGACCGCTTGATTGATATTCATTGTGACGAAGTTGATGATGAGCAATCACGGTTTCTTGAAGTTGTCGCAGCAGTTGCCACACGTACCGGAATGGGTAAGCGTGTCACAGCAAGCCATACAACTGCCTTTGGCTCATACAATAATGCTTACGCTTTTAAATTAATGGGGTTTTTACAGCGTGCGCGAATCAACTTTATCGCTAATCCACTCATTAATATTACTTTACAAGGACGTGCTGACACATACCCCAAACGTCGAGGTGTAACGCGCGTTAAAGAACTTTGGCAAAACGGATTAAATGTTAGCTTTGGACACGACTGTATTCAAGACCCCTGGTACAGTTTAGGTACAGGAAACATGCTCGATGTTGCCCATATGGGTGTTCACGTATGCCAAATGACTGGAATACCTGAGATAAACGCTTGCTACAATATGGTAACTGTAAACGGCGCCAAAACTTTACACGTCGAACATATATATGGTATAGAAGTTGGAAAACCCGCATCGCTAATTGTACTAGATGTCGATAGCTGTTATGATGCGATTCGGTGCCGTACTAAACCACGCTATGTAATTTCACAAGGTAAACTACTCACTCAAACTACACCTGAAGTAACAAAATGGTTGTAAATTTTGATGCTGTCAAGGTTTAGCTTCATTTTGACTCTCGAGCTGCTCTATCATATTGATGTGTCTTCGTGCTTTTTGTGTAGGGAATACTTCCAGAAATACAAAAGTCAGCTATCAATCCCTGTGCGGGTATAGTCGAGAAAACTTTTATGCTAGCTTCCTGGGCTAATCGTTCTTGAGTTGACTGTTAAAGCTGGTAAGCTCGATGATAAGGGCTTCATGTTTAAACATTTTTCACTGTCAATTAAAATGACCTTTCCCAAATACTAACGAAATTTCAGCTTCATGCTATTCTGCCATAGAAGCCTGACAATATATATTATAATAGTAAGCGGGTGAGGGGAATCGAACCCCTATCATTAGCTTGGAAGGCTAAGGTTTTACCACTAAACTACACCCGCAAATTTCTACTCTAAAATTTGCGCTCTATATAATATATCAAAACTTTGGCTATGGGTCAAGCATTCGTCCTGGTAATTTATCTTTTGTGTTTGTAGTATCGGTGGGCTGGATGGTTAAGCTAACTGCTAATTCACCTGCTAATGGTTTTCCTTTTCCGTCTTGGGCTGGTTCAAATCGCTTTTGCTCGAAAATTTTTATCAAAAACTGCTCGTATCGTTTTGTATCTTCAGGGTTTAATTGGGGTTGTGCTTGAATAATTCTTGGTCTAACGGCAGCTGCTTGTGTTCCAGACTTCACACTAGTTAATAATTTACCTGTTTCGTCAATTGGTAGCACAACTTCTAAATTGACTTTTTCTATTTTGATACCGCTTTCGGTTAAAACTTTGACAGGAATATCAATCGAGGTGTTGCCTGTGTATTGAGGTATTTTATCTGGTAGTGGTGTGCGAATTTTTTTTTGTTCAAATAAATTTTGTAGTGTTTCGCGTCCTAAAGGTGTGAAATTTGCCACTATTGCCGTACTCTGCGACGCCTCAGATGGAGTGTTATTAGTGCGCGCGGGAGAGGGATTAGTTGATGGCGCCTGTCCAGTATTATTTTGGGGTAGTGTAGAAATTCGTTCACCTGGAGAATTTGGAGTATCTTTCTCTCTGCTGCCTGTTCGATCAGGATTGTTATTTATATCACTGTTATTATCATTAATATTTGGATTTTTTGTAGGCGCCTCTGGTGGTTGAGTATTTTGAGAAATTGGAGATTGAGTATTCACAGGGGGTTGAGCAGGTTCAATGTTTTGACCTGCACCCTGCTTCACAGGTGGTTCTGCTGGTTGGGTATTTTGAGGACGTGAAGGTCTAACAGGTGGTTTTGCTGGTTGGGTATTTTGAGGACGTGAAGGTCTAACAGGTGGTTTTACTGGTTGAGTATTTTGAGGAGTGGGAGGTCTAACAGGTGTTTTTGCTGGTTGAGCATTTTTTAATGGAGTGTTTTTAATATTTGGTACTTGTGCAACCTGATTGTTTTTTATAGGTGATTTTTTTTGCTGGATAGCTTGTGTATTTGTACGAGGGAATGGTCGCAAGGTTTTGGCGACAGGTTTCTTAGGAGTTTGCTTGCTTACAGGTTTCCTAGGCGATGCAATTTTTTTATTGGTATTCTTTTTCTTTACATCATTTGTAAAGGCAATTGTGTCCTGTGGTTGTGTCTCCGTTTGAACTGGTTTGACCTCACTAACTACGGGTGCTTTTGGGACAGGCGCCGTTTTGACCTGAACTTGCTGCGATGGTTGTTGTACCTGGGGCTTTTGTGCAATTACTCTCTTGGTGTTTCTGGTTTTTCTAGGTACAACTTCTACAACTTGAACTGGTATTGCTCCAGCATTTGACCTACGACTAACCAAATTTAATTTGGATGATAACATCAACCAAACTAACAGTGAGTGTAGCACCACAGAACCAATCAGAATGGCTATCCACAAACCCGGTGGGTCAATGTGGCGCCGTTCGATTGTTGTTGGTATTGGAGTTTTATCAGCTACCGATTCAGGCATTGATTAAATTTTCGCGCTGGCGGTTATTATAAATAAACACTTGCCATTCTAGCGATTTGCTACTACTTCTGGTGTAACTACAAAAGTTAAAACTGTCTCATCAACTCCTTTTAGTTCCAATGAACTACCTTTAATTATTTCTTCATCCTGCAGGTAATCTGCAACTGCTGCTGAAACAAGAATAGTTCCTGGTTTCGCTACTTGCTGTAAGCGCGCGGCAATATTAACGCTTGGACCAATTGCTGTATAGTCCGCACGTTCAGAACTACCGAACATTCCAACTACTGCCGTACCTTGATGGATACCGCAGCGGAACAAAACACCGTTTCGTCCATCAGTATCAAAGACTCCTTGGTCTCGCCAGCGTTGGTTCAATTTTTCAAGACAACGTAACATTGCCCTTGCCGTGTTAATCGCTCGCCGCACTTGTTCGTTAGGTGTCATTTCTTCAGGCGCCCCAAATAGTGCCAAAATTGCATCTCCCATAAACTTATCGACGGTTCCACCATTGTCAAACACTGCTCGTGTCATTGTTTCGAGATACTCGTTGAGCAATTCCGCAACTTTGCGTGACCTGAGTGTATTCGATAACTGCGTAAATCCTACGATGTCACTAAACAGCACCGTAATTAATCGTGGTTCAGGGCGTAAATCGAGGACTAAATTGCCTGCTGCGGCTTTTTGTACCAGTGCAGGAGGTAAAAAACGCTGCAATACAGATTCAGTCAGGTACGTATTTAATTCAAGAACGCGGCGTTCGTTTTCCTTTAATGCGACGAGATTTCGCACTTCTGCAAGTAACTCACGGTCATTAAAGGGTTTTGCCAAGTAAGCATCGGCGCCTAACTCCGTACCGGATATACGGGTTTCTTCGTCGATTTTGGCGGTTAAGAGAATAATTGGTGTTCCCTTTAATTTCGCTTCATTACGAATCATGCCAATCATTTCCAGTCCTGTCACCAACGGCATCATTAAATCGGTGACAATCAAACTTGGTTTGAGATTTTGGGCACTCTTGAAACCTTGGGCGCCATTACGAGCAGTATGCACCGTATACCCATTGGCGCGTAAAATCCCCGAAACATATCCCCGTAAATCTGGATTATCGTCAACTACGAGAATAGTATGTCCTGTAGGAGTAATTTCCTGATGAGCTTCAGAAAAATCATAGGCGCCCGTAGGAGTCTCATCAATATCTACAAGTTCTAAATCAGCCAGTTCGACGGAAGCACGGTTAATATCCAACTCAGCAGGTGCATCAATAACGCGGTCGGTTGCCAAATGGTCGCTTCCAGCAAGTAAGTTAATAGTAAAGGTTGTTCCTTCACCATAAACTGAGTTAACTGTGACTTTACCACCATGAAGTTCCACTAGCTCTTTAACCAAAGACAAACCTAAACCGCTACCTTCATACGAACGGTTTTCCGAACCTTCGGCTTGACGGAAGCGCTCAAATAGGTGTGGAAGTTGTTCTGCCGCAATGCCGATACCAGTATCCTGAACTTGGAGGATACAGTTAGAGCTATTTGCAACTAAGGAAATGGAAATTGTGCCACCATCAGGTGTAAATTTCATCGCATTTGACAGCAGGTTATAAACCACCTTGTCAAATTTTTCTAAATCCAAATACACAGGTGGACATTTACCAAAGTTACTAATTAGCTGCAATCCTTTTTTCTCGCAGTAGGTGCGGAATGACTCGACTATCTGACTGGTAAATTCTACCAAATCGCACTTGCGGAAAGTTGGTTGCATCCGACCCGCATCAAGACGTTGTAAATCAAGTAACTGGTTAACAAGTCGCAGTAATCGACGCGAGTTACGTAGAGCAATAGTACTCTGTGCGTAAGATAACCCTTCTTTACTAGCAACAGCTGATTCGAGTGGCCCTTGAATTAGTGTGATTGGTGTCCGAAACTCGTGCGAGATGTTTTGGAAAAACTCAGTTTTTTGTTTGTCCAATTCTAATAACCGTTCGGCTTGTTCGCGCGTTTTTTGGTACAAACGTGACTGCTGCACAGCAATTGCAGCTTGAGCAGCGACAGCTTTCGCTAGCTCGATTTCTGAGAAATGCCATTTGCGAGCTTTTTTGTCTTCTCGCAACGTTATGCTACCAATACTTTTCCCATCTGCCAGCAAAGGTACAACTATTAATGAACGCGAATGACCTCGCAAAGGTAAGTTAAACCCTGCTAACTCTGGCGTACAGTCATTCATATCCGTTACCACAACTGGTTCGAGTGTTCGTAACATGTGTTGTAGTATTGGATTTCCTTTTATCGGCGCCGAAGATTGAGGTAATTCATCTAAGAATATATCATGTTCTTTTTGTATAGTTTTATTATCTAGATGAGATTCGTCGCTTTCGTATAAACCGACACACTTAACATATTCATCGTCCTCAGTCCATAATGACAAGACGCAACCGTCTACTTGTAAAGCTTGTCCAAGTTGTTGGGTGATAGCAGCAAAAATATCTTGCTGGTTAAGGCTGGAACGAATGGCACTCGTAATTGTGTTAATGAGTGCTTCTCGTTTTGCTAGCGACCTTACCTGTTCATAGGCGTAAGCTTGTGATAGCGCCAAGGCAGCTTGGTCTGCCACCATTATCACCAGTTTAACTTCATCATCGCTCCACATACGAGCTTCGTGACATTGATGTAGCGCTAACACCGCCATTAATTCTTGCCGAAGAATTAATGGCACTACCAAACTCGAACTGATATTTGCTGCTGCAAACGCTTCTGCTCTACTAGTTAATTCGGGTGCCTCACCCTGGATACGCTCATCACTGTTTACATCATTAATGATTTGCACCTCGCGCGTTTCCCAAACGGTTTCACCCAGGAGGGAAGATGCATTATTTGATTCCAAATCATTGTCCGACGTGGTGGTCAGGGGCGCCTTTTGATAGATAAAACCCTCGTCTGCTAACTGTCCATTTAAATTTGGACGTAATAAACAAACATCGACTTCGAGCATGTGACCAACAGTATCGACAATCGTTTGTAAAATTTGCCGATAATCAAGGGCACTGCGAATAGTATTTGTAACTGTATTTAGTAGTGACTCCTGACGCAACGTTCGCGTCAGTTCGCGAGTGCGGGCTTTTAAGACGTTGTGAGTATCCAAAGCTTGGCGTACCACAGCCTTTAATTCTTCCGCTTCCCACGGCTTTGTAACATATTTAAATACTTTACCAGCATTAATCGCTTCTACCAAGTCTTCGACATCGGTATAGCCAGTTAGAATAATCCGAATAATATCGGGATACTGTGTAGCTGTCAGACTCAAAAATTCTGTACCGCTCATCATTGGCATTCGTTGATCAGAGATGATGACTGATATATCTCCTTCAATAGCCAATAATTCGAGCGCCTCAGGACCTGAATTAGCTTTAATCACCTTATATTCACGATAGAAGGTGCGGTAAAGCAAATCAAGGTTGTCGGGTTCGTCGTCAACAACTAAAATTTTGGGCTTACTGTTTGCTTGGGGTTTCATGCACCGCTTTCCTGAAGCAACGGTATTTGGATAATGAACTTACTCCTCAAGTTATAAAACACAGAGAAGTTAATAGAGAAGTTAAAAGTGTCGCAGAACCAAACGGTGGTTAGGGCTTGGCGCCTGCACAACTGCACTTTAATCAAGTATGTGTTCACGTTAGTTTACCCCAATCGCCTTGCATAGTTTGCTTTTGAGTACACCGGCAGGACTTGTGACTGGTGTTATCCCTGTAAAAAAATATTTTGAGAAAGCGTACCAATTACCTTACCTCCAAGCTCGAACAGTTGAAGCGGACATGCAGCTACTCTCGACTAACTGTCTTGTCCACATGTATCCGCATATTAAGTTTTCCCGTTTAAGCCCCAACACTAACATTTACCCTGTTAATTTTATTTATCTTGCTCATTGTAAAGTAAAAAATATTACATTCCTTCCGGAAAGTACAAAGTATATTATTAGACATTTGTGAGAAAATAGTTTTTACTTTAAAACGCCACTCACACGGACTCTTGGCTTTCAAAGAGCGGGCAATCATCATTTACAGTTTTAGGCAACTTATCGGTTTCTCCCCTGTTTTAACGTTTTGGACGTAATATTGTCTCAGGAGCAAAGAAAAAAGAATGCGTGATTATAGTTCTTTTTTCCTTCCTAACAAGAGCGCAGTTAATACATAACCTTGTTTTTGTACAATCATCATTACCTACTTACCTTGATTCCCTGGTTTTCCAATTCATCTTACCAACCTGACTCTCACGCTGCTCACTCGTCAGAGTCCTCGTTCCAAGTACGTAATGCAACGTATCATGATTTAAATGATGTTGCCCAAATTATCACCGACAGTTTTCATTCGCCACATGGGTTTTGGGGATGGACTTTACCTCTCCTACGCTTGGGCATTTATGAAGATTTGAGGCATCGTTTGGCATCGCCCGCACCATACCATACGTGTTTAGTAGCGGTTGATACAACTATAACTTGCTATAGCTTGGCTGGCACTGTTGAATTGGGTGTGCGTTACAGTGATGCTTGGGCACAAAAAAGTAAAAGTTTTGTTTATTTATCTAATTTAGCAGTACACCAAAACTATCGCAGGCAGGGTGTTGGTTCCAGTCTGCTTATCGGTTGCGAAAAGCTTGCTACTGAATGGGGATTTCAGGATATTTATCTCCATGTCTTGGAAAATAATCATTCCGCGCGTCAACTTTATTTTAAGCTCGGATACTGTGTACATAAAGTCGAAACCGGGTTTACTCCCTTTTTCTTTAAACGCGCGCGGCAAATACTTTTACACAAGCGCTTGAGTTCAGACCGCCTATAATCGTGCGTAGAGACAGTATTGTTAAGTATCATTAATAATAATTCAATAAATTCCTTTGATCACAGATACTTATGTATCTAAAGACGTAGATTATTTAAAAGCAATTAGACAACTATGTTACTCAAAAGTATTATGTCACCTGGAATTAATATATCTTAGGACAGGTAAACTATTAAGATGTAAGGGGTTAAGTATAATCATTCTAAGCTAATTAGCTATTCAAAACTTGGTTTCTACATTAACAAGAGCGAAATTGAGGAGTTTTGATAATAAGTCTTTATTCTTTATCTAGACTTTACAAAACTATAGAATATTATAAAACTATAAAATATAAAGTCTCAAATTGTTGATTAATTATGAAATTAATGGTTTTATCAAGCCAATAACCACTTTTTGACGTTTTTTTCATCACTTGATAGGCAGATGCTTATTTATGGTTAAATAGTCGAATTAGACTTACACTCATTAAAATTCCATACTGTCATCAGTAATAATACGTGAAAAAGGGCTTGAATTTCTTACCATAACTTTGTAATCTAGATATTCAACTTTATAAAAACTTTAAGGAAAAACTTCTGTTTATCAAGACAAAATTAGTTAAATCTCATAAAATAAGATTACTAAATTATTTCAAGATATTGATTAGTTCTTATCTAACTTGAATAATTGAGTAAATTATTGATAATAAGAAGAACTCAGCGATTACCACTGTCCAGATTCGTCATGAAAGTTCACATTAGAACTAACTGTATAAATTAAGAAAAACATCGATAGCCAAAAGTTAAGCTATCAGGTTATTATGGTATCAACTTATTATCCTGACACCAGTTTTCTCGAATATATTGTAGCGCCAGATGGAACGGAGCAATTTTATGGCTCGGACTTTCTGAGTATGTTACATAGCGGTCAAGTGTTTATGGTCAACAGCCGTAGGCGAAATGGTCTAATATTGTTTAAACGTTACCACGCCGAGTTTGCAGGACCTGGAGCTGCTGTTGGTGGTGACTATGACCGTGATTGCTTATACGCCTTGCCAATTGGTAATCTTTCTTTATTGAGTCCTGAAACTCATGAAGAACGCCAAAAAGCATATTTAATTAGGCGCCAATGGATTCGATTAATAAAGCAAATTACTGAGTCTTCAGTCGCTTCTAAGCGAGTATTGAAGATTCTCGACCAATTTGAGCAATATTTTCCGTCAGAGATGGTATCTCGATTGCCGGATGAAGCATTTGCACTACTAGTCGGTGTATTACCACAAACGGTAGGAATGGTGCGTCGTTCAGCTAGTGATATCGAAAATAAGTTTGATGATTAAAATTATTTTACAGAGAACTGAATATAAATAAAATGATATTAATAAAGCTTTTATATAAGCTTTTCTAACACTTTGTTGATATTGCTCAAAGTGCGTGCATTTTCTTGAGGAGTTCCAACAGTGACTCTTAACCCACCCCCAGTTTGACGCAGCAAAGTACCCATCGCTCTCAATTCCTCAGCAAGACAAGTTAAATAATTCTCAACCGAATCGGTTTTTTTAATTTTTGGCTGTAGATAAACAAAATTAGCAGCGCTATCCCAAACTTTTAATTGTGAGTGTTGTGCTAAACCCGCTTTTAGTTTCTCTCGTTCACTAATCATTTCGGGTATTGCCTTAAGGAGTAAGCTGCGATTTTGCATCGCGAGTAATGCAGCAGCAATAGAAAAGCTAGGAAGATTGTAAGGTAAACGGACTTTTTCGAGAACAGATATTAATTCTGGATGAGCGATGCAATATCCAACGCGCATTGCAGCAAGTCGAAAAGCTTTAGAAAAAGTTCGCATCACTACCCAGTTTGGATGTTGAGATAGCTCTGACACAAGAGTATTCTGGCTGAACTCAAAATAAGCTTCGTCAATAACTATTAATATATGTTCCGATATACTTTTAAGCCATGCTAATTCTCTATTCGTTAATGCATTCGCGGTAGGAGAATTGGGATGAACAACGAAAATTGCCCGTATTGGGGGATTTTGCTGCGTAGAAAGCGCTAGTGTTGCCGCATCTAAATCAATTTCAAAATCAAGATTCCGCGCGACGTTGACCACGTTAACTCCGAGCGTTTGCGCTAAAATCCCATACATGGAAAACGTCGGATTTGCCACTAAAATCGAACCATTACCTCCGACGCAGCTAGCGATTAACAGTGAACGTATTAGTTCATCAGAACCATTACCTATAGATATATTAGATTGAGTGATAGTTGATGGCGCCTCAACTGATTCGTTAACATATTCGGCAATCGCGCGCTTTAGTTCTGAGTGTCCACCATCTGGGTAACGATTTGTTTCAATAAGTTGCTCATAACTCAAAGCTAGCTTCTGTTTTAACTCAACTGGCAAATCATAAGGACTTTCATTGGTATCAAGTCTATCGAACACAGTTGCTACAGGTGAAGCTGTATCACTTGCTGGATGAGGCTTGTAACTGTTAAACTGTGCGAGGTCTTGACGAATATAAGGAAGCATAGGGATTTTTGGATTTTACTGCGTATATGAATGGATTTTGGACTTAAGATTATACAGTATTATTGCAACTGGCAAAACTGTGAAATCGCGATATTGATTTCTGAGACTACATTTAACAGTGCGTGGTCGCTGTCTAGTTCAATTAATTTCACCCAAGGACGGGAACGCGCGAAGTCTCTGCTAGCCTGAATTGGTATAACGTCATCATTAATACCGTGTAATATCAGAGTTGGTATTGGGCGCCGTAATTTTTCTTCTTGATACTGCGCGGCATCTGTAACAAAATCGTAATGTAAAGGTAACTCGGACAGCGAGCCATGATGGTAAACCATCCTATACTGGGTTTGCTGCCAGCGCTCTTGTTGTTCACCAAGTTTAGGCAACCAGTGCGATAAAAAATTAAAAGCAGGTGCAAGTAGAACAAGACGTTGCACACAAAGATTATTTTCACCTAAGTGAGCGGATGTGAAACCACCTAAACTTGAGCCAATAAGTGTTACGGGTGTTCCATCTGACAGCAATTTCTCTACTTGTTTGAGTTGACGAGTGATGGTTAAGTGCGAAAAATCCCCGTTGTTTAAATCAGGGATTTTGATATCTATTTGTAAATTGGCAAAAAATGACTTGATTTCGCGTGCTTTAACTGAATTTGGGCTAGACGCAAACCCGTGTAGGTAAATATAATGCATAGTTATGAGTGCTGAGTGCTGAGTGCTGAGTGAGGAGTGAGGAGTGAGAATTAGGAGTAAAGAGCTAAGAGTTAGGATATTTACTCAGCACTCAGCACTCAGCACTTTCTACTTTTATCTCATTGTTACGAATTCTTCAGCAGCTGATGGGTGAATACCAACGGTTGCATCGAAGTCTTTTTTGGTCGCGCGCATTTTGACTGCGATGGCAACTCCTTGGATAATTTCGGCAGCGTTGTCACCTACCATATGGGCGCCTAATACTCGGTCGGTGTCGCTATCGACTATTAATTTCATCATTGTTCGTTCGTCGGCACCTGGTAGGGTATAGTACATTGGACGGAAACGAGTTTTGTAGATTTTAATATTATCTCCGTATTTATCCTTAGCTTGTTCTTCGGTTAATCCAACGGTTGCTGCTTCGGGTGTGCTAAATACGGCTGTTGCAATGTCATCGTGACTAAAAACACGTCGGTTATTACTGAATTCACTATCCGCAAAAGCACGTCCTTCACCAATTGCAACTGGAGTTAGGTTGACTCTATCTGTAACATCACCTACAGCATAAATGTTTTCCTGAGAAGTTTGACTATATTCATTAACGGCAATGGCTCTCATTGTACTGTAGCCCGGTCCCTCAATTAAACCTTCCACTAATTCAACTCCAGCATTTTCCAAGCCTAAATTGTCTACGTTTGGCGCCCTTCCCGTAGCAATTAAAAAGACATCAGCATTTAAAGGCGCCAAGTTTTCATCGGATAAAGTCAACTTTAAACCGGATTCAATTTTCTCTACCTGTTTGACAATATTATTACGAATCAAGTTGATACCATGATTCTTCATGCCCTCTTCAATATTGTCGCGAATATCTTCGTCAAATCCTTTCAGAATTTTTTGCCCGCGTGTGATTTGAGTTACCTCACATCCTAAACCCCGCATGATGCAAGCAAACTCAGTTCCGATATAACCAGCACCGGCAATAACAATGTGCTTGGGTTTCTCCTTGAGGTGGAATATTTCGTTCGATGTAATGCCATATGAGTCAAAACCTGGCATATCTGGTTTAACTGGGCGCCCACCGACAGCGATTAAAATTTTGTCAGCAGTATATTTCTTATCGCCAACTTCAACAGTGTGAGGGTCTAATATTTTACCTTTGCCAGAGATTAATTCAACTCCAGCTTTTTCCAAAAAGTTGATATGCAAATGCGACAACCGCCGAACTTCTTTATCAATGGATGTAATAAAGTGTTCCCAGTCTAATTCCGCGTCACCAACTTTCCAACCATAACCAGCTGCTTCTTTGAATATCGCAGGAAAATGCGAAGCGTAAACCATCAGCTTTTTTGGTACACAACCCCGAATGACGCATGTACCACCAACTAAATCATTTTCAGCAATTGCAACTTTTGCCCCATAACTTGCCGCACGCTTGGAAGCTGCTAAACCACCTGAACCGGCGCCAATAACGAACAAATCATAATCGTATGTCATATTACAAGTTCCTGGGCTATACAAAACTGAAGACGTATTTTATCTATATATATATGTTAAACAAATACGATTTAATGCTGGATTTGAAAGCACAGGTAAGATACCTGTGCCACCAGATTATATCAGAGGGTCATGAATTCTTCGGCTGTAGTGGGGTGAATACCGATTGTTTCCACTAAATCTTGCTTGGTGATACCCTTTCTAATGGCGACACCTAAACTTTGAATGATGTCGGCAGCATGTTCTCCTACCATATGGGCGCCTAATACTCGTTGATTTTCACTTTGAACAACGATTTTCATCATCGCTTTCTCATCTATACCACCAAATTGTGATAATAGCGGTTTGAATTCGGTACTGAAACATTCTACAGCATCACCACCAAATTTTTGGCGCGCTTGTTTTTCGGTGATTCCAAAACTAGCACCTTCTGGACGGGAGAACACCGCAGTCGGAACTTCTGAATAGTTTACTGTTTTGGGTGTCTTACCAAAAACAGTTTTAGCAAAAGCTTCACCTTCTGCTTTCGCTACAGGTGTTAGCTGCAAACTACTCGAACAGTCACCAACTGCAAAAATATTTTCTATGTTGCTGCAACTGTACTCGTTTACTTTAATAGTGCCTTTTTCACCTAGTTCGACACCAACTTTTTCCAAACTCAGCTTTTCGAGGTTCGGCTGGCGCCCTGTGGCAACTAAAATAGTGTCAGCGGCAACGGTCGCTTGTTTATCACCTTTAACATTTACAAGCAACCCATCCTCGCCAAGTTTAATTTGTTTTGCGGTGCTGTTGTGAAAAAACTTGATACCTCGGTGGGTTAAACCTTGCTGAATGCGAGAGCGAACGTCATCATCAAACCCTGATAGAATTAGTTCATCGTTGTTGATGACGGTAACTTTACAACCTAAAGCGTTCATCATGCTGGCAAACTCTACACCAATATAACCACCGCCAATTACTACAAAGCGTTTGGGTAAGTAAGGTAGATGAAACATCTCGCGCGATGTTATGGCAAATTCAATACCAGGAATATCTGGTAAATTTGGGCGGGCGCCAACAGCGATTAAAATTTTGTCAGCCGTAATTTTGCGCTCACCTACTTGGAGGGTATGGTTATCAACAAAGCTTGCATAACCGTTTATTACATCTATCCCTGCTTTCTCTAGCTGTTTTGAAAACGAGTCGTTGAGACTTTCCAGGTGCTTGTCTACTGACTTAGTAAACCGCGTCCAGTCAAAATAATTATCACATTCGCTCCATCCGTAGCGGTTCGCCATTTGATTTTGTAGCGCAAAATCAGCAGCGTAAACAATCAGTTTTTTTGGTATGCAGCCACGATTAGCACAAGTACCGCCTAAAGCTTCGTGTTCTGCTATACCAACATGGGCGCCGAAGCTTGCAGCTGCTTTGGCTGCTGCTAGTCCACCTGAACCAGCACCAATTACAAACAGGTCGTAGTCAAAAGTCATGAAAACCTCCTAGAGTTTGGAAACCCCTACCTGAAGATAGGAGAAGAAAAACGAAATAGACCCGTTTTAACGGGCGTGTAATTTCGTTAGTTCAGGCATGAAGCCTCATACCCTAGTACGGGGTGCTGACGGCTGTAGAGATGATGGCGTTTTCTATTATCTTTACAAATCTTTACTATTTTGGCATCTACCTCAAATAGATATTTATCAAAAATATAAATCTAGCCAAAGTTTGAAAACCACATCTTGTAGCACAAGTATCTTGACTGTGCAGTCATAGTATTTATTTTTACCACAGAGGCACAGAGGACACAGAGGGGTTATTTTCGAGGTTCTGAGATAACTGAGTGAGTAATACCCTTAAGAATTTTCAAAACATCATACAATTCATTATCAGGGTTGCGAAGTTCAAAAATCTTGGAAGTAGCATACTGTGGTTGTTCTGTTTGAACTAGCTTTATAAATACAAAACTTCCTCCTGTTGTAATCATGCCAAAGGTAGGTTGATTTTGGTAAGGATTTGCTAACATATAAGCTAGTATCTGTGCTAAACCTGCTTCTATAGAAAAAGCTGCTTGTTTAGATTCAATTACCATTAGCCATAGCTGGTCTTTTAAAACGAGGACATCCAAGTTTCCCTTGATAATGGTATCTTTATCAAGAGCAGAAATTTCGATGGACTTTTCAGACTTGACGCAGTATGGCGAAAGATAGAAATCACCAATAAATAAAAGTGGGTCTAACACTGCCATCTTAACAACGTTTTCAAGAAAAGGCGGATATCTAAGTAGGTTGAAGTATCCGGCCTGTACTTTATCTAACTGCTGCTTTTCTAATTCGGTCAGTTCTGGTAAATTATCTTGCCATTCACGAAAAAATTGTCTATCTCTAATTAGTTGAATGCCAAATAAGGTTTCTAATTCCAATAATGTGGTATCTCTTGGCTGTATTGTCTTTACCATAATGTTGATGGTAGTGTAGATGTTCTTATTGTATAGCAATGTTTGAGTAACGAACCGCAAAGGACACAAAGGACACAAAGAAAGAAAGAAGAGGATTTTTAACTGTGTGGTTAAATTATGGTGTAGATAATGAAGGGTTTTTGGTATATACTGAGGATGTTAGTCGAGGGAAGACAAGACTGAAGTGTCCGTATTGTAACGGTGGGTTGACTGCTAAGAAGGGTAAGAAGAAGGAACACCACTTTGCCCATACTGATGAAACTTGTCGTTCTGTGGCTAATGAGGAATTTCCGGTTTTACCTTTCTATGACAGTTTTGATATTCATTTATCTGGTAAGGATTTAAAGTTACTTAAGTTACTGTGGACTGAGTATGGTTCTAGAAATTATGCTGTAAGTTCTCAGTTGCTTACTCCTGGTTTATTGAAGTCTGGGTTGTTAAATAAGAATGTTTATATAATACCACCTGGGTATGAGTTTAATGATTTAGGCAAAATACCTGTTGGCGCCCTCGACTTGGCATTATTTAATTTGGTGCAGGAACCTTTGATACTAAAGAAATTATTAAAGTTGGAGTTGGCGGTCGAACACGCTACATTTAAGAAAAGTTTTGATTTGTCTAAGCGAATTATTGATTTACAGCTATATCGCGCACAGCTAAAACGGATTTTATCATATACTCTGTATTTTTTGAAAATTCAGACGGATAAGGAACTGTTCTATAAAGTTGGTGTTACTGGGCGCCAGATTCAAAAGCGTATCAAAGAAGTAGAAATAGATTTGGTAGCACATTACAAAAATATTGATATAAAAGTATTGGGAACTTGGGAAAATCGCGGAAATATTGAGAAATACTTTAAACACCGTTATCAAAGCTTTAATTATCCAATTGGCAGTTTGACGGAATATTACAAATTTAGTGCAGAGAAAGCCAAAGCTGTAATGTATGATTTGCAAAAAATGCAACCGAAACAACTTAGTTCAATCGAGTTAGATTTATTAGCTGAAGATGCTAATCAGTTGAAAGTAGTAGTTCGTCGTTAAATAATACTTACTTTTTCTGTATTAATTAGAACAAAAACACTGTTTCCATACTTAATGTCAGGTATGGGAACTGCAATAATCTCCATAACAGAAGTGTCTTGAAAGTGATTGATTTTAGTTTCAGGATGTGGGTAGTATATTAGTGCATCATAGCTACCACCGTTAAATATTACTTGACAATGGGAAAAAGAAAAGTCTTCTGTATCATGTTCAGGCGACCACTTAACATTTCTAAATGTATATTCTGGATTATTTAGCTTAAACTCTTTAGGGCTAATCGATATATTCAAAGTGCCCAGGTAGTATTTACTTATGTTAAGTCCTAAATCTTGAAAAAAAGGTAGCTGCATTTCTAAAGTGCCTCTAGGATAAGGACTATTTTTGGATTTACCGGAAGCGACTTGATATCCAGATGTTACAACTCCTTCAACAGTTGTCCATTTTTGACTCATAATTCATTCAGCTAATCATTACGTTTCCTTATTATATGCATGATACAAGTGCCAAACTAGCCAAACTGCAAAATTTACGCAAACTAAGTGATTTATGGGACCGTTCGCTTGGTGTTCCCGGAACGAGATTTAAAGTCGGACTAGAGTCACTTGTGGGATTATTACCTGTAGGGGGGGACTTTATTGGTATTTTACTATCAGTATATATATTATTCCAGGCAATTCAATTTAAACTGCCTAAATCTTTATTAGCTAGGATGATATTTAATATAGTGATTGATGGTGCAGTTGGCTCAATTCCGATATTAGGAGATATATTTGATACAACATGGAAAGCAAATACTAAAAATGTAAACTTACTCGAAGCACATCTACGTGAACCAGTTAAAAGTCGTCAAAAAGATGAATTGTTAATTAACGTAGTTTTAGGTGTATTAATTTTGATTCTAATTGGCTTAATATGCTTATTCGCTTTTGCCATTTGGTTAGCAGTGAGATTTTTTGGAAATCGGTAATGTACGTCCCGGCACCAAACTCATAATCAAAATGTGCGGTGCCAATAAAAATTAATAAACATCTTGGACAGTTTTCACAGCATAAATATAAAATATAAGTCTCTGCCTTACGCTTCACAGGCAAACTAAATAACTTAAATCATATATATGCCAAATCTGTTCTCAACTATCTCCTCAGTAATTGTCCAAATCGATAAGTTAAAATACTTCCATCTAGCAATTATTACCTTACTTGTTACAGTTATTTCACTTCCTGTTGTAGCTCAAAACCGTTATATTCTTGGCAACCCGAAGAACGTAAACCCGCCCCTTGCTGGGTCAGTTTATAATTTGGGTGGTGGTGGAACTGATGTAGATTCTGCAATTCAATGGATGATTAATCAAGCGCGCGGGTGTACAAAGTGTTCCAACAAAGTTGATGTAGTAATAATTCGCGGTTCAGGTGATGATGCTTATAATGAACCAATTTATCGAATGGATGGTGTAGACTCAGTAGAAACTATAATTATTAATGATAAGAGTATCGCAAATGCAGCAAATGTAGTAGAAAAAGTTAAAAATGCCGAGGTAATTTTCTTTGCAGGTGGCGACCAGTGTAAATACCTTCGTAACTTCCAAAATACTAAATTAGAAAGTGCTATTGAATCGGTTTCTGCTCGTGGTGGCGCCATTGGTGGCACAAGTGCAGGTGCCATGATACAAAGTAGTTTTGTTTACAATGCTTGTGGTCGTGCCGTAGAATCGCGCGATGCATTGTATGACCCATACCGCAATATCGAGTTTACCTACAACTTTTTACCGTGGTCTAGTTTGAGAAATACGATTGTAGATACACACTTTGATAAACGCGATAGAATGGGGCGCCTGATGACATTTATCGCGCGGCAGCTTCAAGACAGAAAAGCGAAATCTGTATTAGGTATTGGGATTAGCGAACAAACATCTGTCGTAGTTGATAGACATGGAATAGCCAGAGTCATGGGTAGAGGGCCTGCATATTTTGTACTTGGTGACCATCAGCCAGAAGTATGTGAAAGAAATAGATATTTAACTTATAAAGATTTTAAGATTTGGAGAGTTAATAGCGGAGAAACATTTAGTTTGAGAAACCGACCAACACGAGGTTATTACTTGAGAAGCGTCGAAAGAGGCAGGTTAAATTCCAACCCATATTAATTACACAAAACCCCTCACAAAAATGTAGAGACGTTACATGTAACGTCTCTACAATAACAATATATATAGCAATCCTATATGAGTTGTAAAAATTATATCTACGTAGAGACGCGATGTTCCTCGCGTCTCTACAACACGCGGATTTACCTGCGGTACACTTCGTGAACAAAAATGATGCGCGGATTGCTATATAACGGCGCCACATTCTGAAGAATTAAACAGGCGCCACCTGTGGTAAATTAGGGTCTTGTTCAACGGTGTCCATATTGCTAGGGTCATATTCACCCGTTGTTAAAAACCTGAAAGTCTCTTGATACAAACTTTGCCAAAAGCGGTTTGTCATTCCCTGACTTTGAACATTAGGTTCAGCGAGTGGATGGGGTACTAAGTCGGAAGCTGCATATTTAAACAAACGATGTCCTGCATCAGTTCCACCAATTTTACTGAAAAAGTCTTCATTGGTTGGAATACTCGCAGCATCTTCATTTTCTGTAAGCACCATCCAAGTAGGAACATTTTTGAGTGCTTTAATATTTTTAGGTTCACGTACAAAAGCACCATATTTAGCTGCTGCACTTAAGGCGCCTACAGGAAAACTTTCTCCAGGGTGCCAACTCTTCTCGTACATATCCAAAGGACCTGCTAGTTCAATATACCGCTCAACCGTTGGCTCGTAAAGTTTTAATAGCGGTGTGTATGCAACTACTTTTGCTATACGTTTTGGTTGGTCTGCTGCTAATCCTAATGCTATCGCGGCGCCTACCGATAATCCAATAACATAAATTGGTCCCGGCATTGCTTTGAGGTCGTCCAAACGTTGACGCGCGTCGGTGAGATAATCCATGTGATTGGAAATAAAGTAGCGCGAGAAATTTGGGTCATTATCGTTTTCTGCTGCTGCCATAATACTCATCAAACGTGGTTCGATTAACATTAACCGCGAGACTATATTAGCCATTTGCAGCATTGGGGGACGCTCATATTTACTTGGGTCTTCTGGTAAACTGGCGATGAACTTCTGTAAAACAGGGTCTTTCTGTACTTTTTCGCGTAGAGGATTGAGAATTTCTGGCTTTAGATCAATTTGACACCAAAACTTATCAGGTGGTTGTAATGTATGATTAGCTAGGTTTGCTTGGTAATAATTAAAACCGTTATTGTACAAATAATCAGACAGCGCAGATAACTGAGTTGGTTTAGCGCTAAAACCGTGAAATATAATTACCGTACCGCGTACAGCTTCGCCAGCAGCATGAAAACCATAAAATGGAGCAGAACCTGTACGGTAGTTAGGGTTAGCTTCTACATTTTTAATATAAGCGTTTATCTGGTTTTTAGTACGCGCGATTTGGTCTCCAGTGGGAGTCACCCAAGTTTCAGAATCAGCAGTCATCATATATAGTAGCTCTTAATATAGTCTCTTAAGTAGAACTACCCAAGATGTATATACAATTCCGCAAAATAAGAAAATTATCTCCGTGGAACAGGTGTCTCGCCTGTCCTACAATATAGACACTTCCTTGACTGGTCAATTGCCAAGCAATACATGTAATGTACGAAATTATCTATACGGAAAGCGTTTTTCAGGATTTGAGAGAACTACGTGCTGATAAACGAGCTAAAATCTTAGATAGCATAGAGGAACAGTTAACTTATGAGCCAACCAAGATAACGCGAAATAAAAAGATTTTGGTTAATTTAGTACCTCCTTGGGAGTATGTCGAGCCAATATGGGAATTACGGATTGATCAATATCGAGCTTTTTATGATGTGAATGAAGAGGATGCATCTGTTACCGTTCGAGCAATTCGGCATAAACCACCGCACAAAACAACAGAAGAAATTTTATGAAAGAAGTAAACTTAGAAGCAATTACGTTAGAAAACTGTATTAACGATGCTCAAAAAGAGCAAATACTGATTAATCGTAACGGTAAGCCTGTTGCTTTGATAATAGGACTTGAAGATATGGACTCCGAGCAGCTAGAACTCAGCAAAGACAGTAATTTTTGGAAGCTAATTGCACAACGGCGCCAAGAAAAAACAATTAGTCGTGCAGAATTAGAAAGAAGATTGAGCCTTGAACCATGATATTATCTTCAATACTGTAGTCGTTTCGGTTGATTGGTATAAAGTAACTGGTGATTCTCGCTTGCTTCTGCCCAAGATTTAGGCATCACGTATTGACGCAATAAAACATCATTGATTGCTGTTCTTACTTGTAAAGCACAGGTTTTAGAGGTAATATTTCCGACACCTGTACCTAAACCTGGCATTGCTATAGTTTTAACATGTTCTGATATTTTTTCTCCAGTTTTGGCGCCAGACGTAAATGTACCACGTGTCACTAATATAAATACTGCCCGCGCGGCAAGGTATGCATTTACCGAGTCATGTAAAACCATTGGGACACGCATAGTTGGCGCCGCTATAAGATAAGGTATTTTAGAGTCACCCGTTTCGACAATATCAGCATTACCTACAATTAGCTCACCGTGGTGATGGTCAAAGATTTGGCGCCGGACTTTGAGTTGAATATCTTTGCCAAAATAGTCCATGTATATAAAGTCAATACCACCATCCATAAAGCCAAAGCTATTTGCCGGACTTACCACTGCGTCACATTCAACATCTAATATTGAACCACGATGCACTGTCACAAAATCCAAGTCACAGCAATATTGAGTCCAAGCATCTGCCAGTGAAGACTTTACAGCGCAAAGAATAAGACGCATAGGTTATTTCTGATGCTACTAACTCATTTTACAATTTTACATACAAAAATTCTAAATCAACTTAGTAATAAGCCTTTAGAAAGAGGTAGTAACATAACATGTTAGTTAGTCTGCAATAAATTGCTACAAATTGCAAATTCGTTCATCAGATACTGTACTTGCTACTACTAGGAGCAACGAGCATGAAAGCGGTCACTATTAACAGATATGGTTCAGGTGAAGTTTTACAGTACCAAGACGTTGAAAAGCCACAAATAAAGAGCGACCAAATGCTGGTTAAAGTTTATGCCACCAGCGTTAACCCAATTGATTGGAAAATCAGGAAAGGGATGCTCAAAATATTAACGGGCAACAAATTTCCAATGATTCTAGGATTTGACGTTTCAGGAGAAGTAGTGGAAGTAGGTGAGAAAGTTACCCGTTTCAAACCAGGAGATGCGATCTACGCTCGACTTGATAACTTGACAGGAGGAGCTTATGCGGAATATGCAGCAGTTTCAGAACAAGTTGCTGCTTTTAAACTAAGCAACATGACCCATGAGCAAGCCGCAGCTGTTCCTTTGGCTGCAATGACTGCCTTGCAAGCGTTGCGAGACCAGGGCAACATTAAGCAGGGATACAAGGTTCTGATTAATGGTGCTTCAGGTGGAGTGGGTACATTTGCTGTCCAAATTGCTAAAGTTTTGGAGGCTCTTGTAACAGCTGTTTGTGGCACGAGCAATGTTGAACTAGTAAAAAGTTTGGGCGCCGATCGCGTTATTGATTATACGCAACAAGATTTCACTAAAGAAACAGTGAAGTATGACATTATTTTTGATGTGGTTGGCAATTCCTCATTGTCTAAGTGCAAAAATGTTTTACAACCCAACGGGATTTATATTACGACTCAACCCACTCCCGACAAATTTGTGGAAAGTTTCCTGACAATGTTCACTGGCAGAAAAGCTAAAGTCATTGTTCTTCAATCAAGCGGTAAAGATTTGGCGTATTTGAAGGATTTGATTGAAGCAGGCAAAATTCGAGCTGTGATTGAGCGCACGTATCCATTGTCAGAAACAGCAGCAGCTCACGTCCATAGTGAAAAAGAACACGTAGTAGGTAAGCTTGTAATTACTACTGTTAATTGAAATTACCCAGTGTCTTGTATTTTGTTAGATAATATACATATTTGTAAGTGGGGCTATGCCCTACCTACACAATTCCCCAGCGACTTGTAAAAAATCAAGTGTAACTGCTTGTTGACCCCACAGTCAAAGATATTCTAGTGTGAGTTAATATAACATCCAGGCGCCATTTAGTTACATTACAATTCATAATGATACCAATTATTTGTAAAATTTAACACAATAGAGACGCGATTTTATCGCATCTCTACTTAGCATCGGTGTAAATTTCTTTACCTAATTGTCGAAATTCATCATCAAGGTAGTATTGCGAGTTACGAATTGATTGACGTAGTTTTATAGCTGGTTCTAGACAATCTCGATAAAAATCGGTTAATGTTAGTTGTAAGTGAGGATAGAGAATTTTTAAAAATCCTGATGCTGATTTAAGAATTGCATTTTGGTCACGGACTGTTACGTTTGCCTCAAACTCGGTATGGTCTTTTGCGTAAGATATAAAACGGTTGTCTTTACGTAAGGAAAGTAAAGCTTCACCAAAGAAGTCCATTTTTAACCCAATTTGAGAAGCTGTCATTTCTTGTTTAAATTTTGGAATTTCCCATCCTGGTATAATTCCGGCAAAACGGTCTAGAAATGCTGTTTCACTAAAGAATTTTGGTAGTTCGCTAATTAAATTATCTTCGTTGCGCGGTCGTAACTGTTCGTCTAATTCAATATTTGCTAGCATTACAAGCGAACAGTCGCTGGAAACTTCTGCAAAACCAGAACGGTTATACCGACCGCTAGCTAGATAGTTTTTTAATGGACCAATCATTTCATCGGGTGAGTCGAAAGTTAAGCTTTGAACTTCATCGAGAACTACTACATCATGGCGCCCTAATAACCCAACTTCTCTAGTTCTACCGTTGATAAATAACTGTGCTGGAGTTATTTTGCCTCCACTGATAAGAGATACTTTGCTACTAATGTTTTCAAAAACATAACTTTTGCCTGTACCTTTAGGAGCTAATTCCATTACATGGTAGTTAGGTTCTACTATAGGTAATAATCTAGCTAATACCCAAGTTTTCGCTTCTTGAGTATAGTCTGGGTGTTCAGGATTAAAACCCATTGAACAAAACAGTAAATCTCGCCATTGCTGTGTACTAAATTTTTCTCTACACTCTGCGTAAAGTTTCAAATTAACTTGGGAATACTGAAATGGGTCAAAGTCTATTACTTCCACAGTGCCATCACTAAGCGTAGCTAAAGTTATTTTGCCCCAAACTCCCTGACGTAAAAGCATTTCATGACGTTCTACGATTGTAGAAGAAATTTGACAGTCTTCTAAATTTAGTACTTTGATTTGTGCTAAAGGTTCAGGAATTAACTTGCCTCTTGGGTCTATTTTTATACGAACCTGCATCAAAGCAATTATTTTCTTTGCTTCTCCTTTGGATAGTTCAAACATGATGACGTTGTAGTCGTCTTTTCGAGGAAAAGCATTATTTACAAATTTATTAATTTTTTCTTGCTCTGCTGGCGCCAGTTTTCCAGTTCCAGGTACAATTTTATCGAGTAACCATTCTGCCACGAAGCTAGGTACACCAGCAGAAGTTAACCCACTTGATGGTAATCGAGTTTTATCGATACAAAGACTGTCAAAAACTTCTGTTACCAAATCACTATTATAAGTAAAATCGCTAGTATAACTCATTTATAAAAAGTCCTCTATATTGAAACCACTATCTCCATATATTTGTTCAATCACAATGCTTGAACTGGACAAGTTTACACTTATAGTTTCAGCATTTGCCAATTGAAAATTTAATTCACCAGATAACGATAAAACATCTCCCTGATAATTTGCTGGCAACACTGGAAATTCCGGTATATCAATTTTTAATGTTAATTTATCATTTGCTGAAACGCTGATATCTAAAGGTTGTCCTAATTTAAAAGCACTTATTTCATGAATATATAGCCATAGATTTGTAAGGGGTATGGAGTTTGGGTTATCTATGGTGATAGTTAGTTCTCCTTGCTTATTGGCTTCTCCTTTGCCGCTACATGTTACAATCACAGGCAAACGCTGGACAGTTTTTCGTAGTACGGATACTCCAACTACAACTTCTTCTGGAAATAACCCACCGTGAGAACCAATGATTTTTTTATCAGTAGTGTAGCTGAATGCCCCAAGACTAGCGGCGCCAAGTACAACGCTAATATCATGAGGAAGACCATAGCGTTCGCGGTCTAAAACTATAAGACGAGTATCATCACTTTTGCCTATAGCCATTCTGCCTTTTGTTTCTAATTTCTTACCACTCGGAAGTATCTGCTCTGAAACACCTAACATTTGACCGTGGTCACTGGCAATTACAATTTGAAGATTTTCAGGTTCTGGATATTCTTTTACAAAAGATAAAATCTCTCTTGCAATACCTTCTAGGATGTAAGGGCGCCTATTATTATAAAGGTGTTCCCAGTCGCGTTCATGATGATAAAGTTCATCAAACTGTTGTGTGTCCCAACAATATAGTCTGTGTTTACGAGACTTTAAATCTTTAAGTAGTTCTGCTGTACGATTATCTGTATAGCGTTTAGAGTAACTCCTTTTCGCAAAACCTTTCCCCGCATCACTAACCCATGAAGAATGTGACGGTAAAAGTTGAGCATACAAACTCCATTTAGCATACTCCGTTTTTGTTGGTAGGATGCTAAAGCGAGGTTCAATGTAACGTTCTATGGCAAGCTGACTATTTTTTGTCAGGTATGACAAAAGTTCTATATGGTCTAAATAACCTAGTCCATCAACGACAACCCAAAGCACAGGATTTGATTGACAAAGATTTTGGACATCATATGCAACGCTATAGTTAAGCAGTGAATGTTCAACCGCGTCAAATTTTAGTTCTGGGTAGTGCTGTAGTATCCACTGAACAAAACTATCCGCTAAAAGGTCGCTGTCTCTCTGTCCATATGGTTTTTGAGCAACAATAATTTCCCAACGACGAAAAGGAAGATAATTTTCTGTTACCCAAGTAAGTGCTTGCTTTGAACTCGCATCTATTGCTAGAGGTTCAGGTTTTGGTGGAGACTGCTTATCGTATAATGTTACTTGCTGCTGATAACTTAAATAAGCAGCAATTTTCTTTTCTCTAACCTTATTAATAAAGTTAGGACGATTATTGAAAAAATCGTAGGCAAGCTTGGCTATTCGCTCGAAACCTACTTGCTGACTTGGTATACTTATATCATCTAGACTTTTGGCTTCTGTGCTGTATAGCTGCTCTGTCCAATAATCATCAAATTCTTTTTCTAGAATACTGGGAATTAAGAACGGATACTTAGGTAATTCGGTAATAATTGGTTTTGCAATACCTAACCAACGACGTAAAAGTGCTAATTTATCTTCAGTTTGATAGTAAATTGCTAATTCGTGTTGTACTTTTTGCTGCCATACTTTTTCCAAAATTCTACATTCTTGTGGAACTTGTATTGTAAGCCAAAGTGCCAAATTTTCAACTGAAGGCGCCGCTAGCCATATTTGTTTGTCGGTTTGCGTAGCTTCTGCCAGTAAATAAACTATTGGGTTTTCTTGTGGATAAGCATCAAGTTTTGTTGCAAGAGTAAGAAGTTGTGCTTGTGTCCACTCGCTAGGTATAGTAATTGGGTTAAACAGTTGCTGTAAGCGAAGACGAGGACTTTGCTTTTCTTCAGCTATTAAGTCTAATTTATCCCAAACTCGTAACCATTCTCTTGCCCAGTCACATAGGCGCCGACCTTTAACCCAGCAAGGTAAATTACTTGTACCAAAATACCTCATCCATTCAACTTCGGTTGTAATGGAAATATAGCCAGAAGGAATTTCGTATACTCCTGTAGGGTCAAGAATTATCGGTTTATCTGGCGGTTTATCTGGGTTTATAGTATGTGTTGATTGCACATCAAATAAATTGAAATGTGTAGAACTTGCAATATTACTAATTGCTGTAATTATTTCAAGGGCGTTCGTAAATCTATCTTTCCGCTTCGGTGCAATTATCTTCATCAATAACTGCACTAATTCATTACTTAAATCCTGACAACCTTCTATTGTACAGGGATTAATAGGCGATTTATCTCTTGGTGGCTGTGCTTCATCAAAAGGGTAACGACCTGTTACACATTCATAAAACACTATACCTAAAGCATATAAATCTCGGTCGGTTTTATCTTCTAATGTTTGCGCGGTAAGTTTAGCTGTAAGTTGATAATCTGGGGGTATGTAGCGTCTTGTACCAGCATTCTTAGTAATTTCCTCACTGTCAGACACAGAAATATTGAAATCAATTATTCGTATACCCTTATCAGTTAAAATTAAGTTAGAGGGTTTAATATCTTGATGACGAACTTGATGTTGATGTAAATGTAACAGACCCAAAGCAGTTTGTTTTGCTATTTCAACGGCTTGTTCCTTTGATATAGTCTTGCTTTCAATTAAAATTTCAACATCTTGCCCATCTACATATTCAAAAGCGATAAAAGGAGTATCATCTTTTAGTAAACCAGCCCAAGTAACTTTAACTATATGAGGATGTTCTGGTACTTTTTGTAATATCTTATATTCTTGTTGCAGTCGCTCGTATACAGAAAGTTTATCGCGCGTAATTAGCTTTAATACTAATTCAATATCGCCAGTAGTATCCAATACATGATAAGCAACAGCAAAACTACCAGGGCGCCCTAATTGCTTAATTACTCGGTAGCGGTCATCTATAATATCACCAGCTTGAAGGTTGATTTTATCATTTTGATCCGCCCAATCCCCCTTAATAAGGGGGGCTAGTAGTAAATTATGATTATTTAATTCTTTATTTAATTCTTTGAGTGCGGCGCCTGCATTAGAATAGCGGTCTTTGGGGTCGAAAGCACACATTTTTTGCAGCCAATTATCCCATACACTTGAAATTTCATTTATTAGCTGAGACGGTTTGTTAGGAAATTGAGCGCTGCATTCATAAATTTGTTCTGCACTTGTAAAAGCAGGAGAACCTGTCAACAATTCATAAAATACAAGCCCAGCAGAAAAAAGGTCAGAAACAACACTAGCTTGTGCAGGGTCGTTTTGGCATTCTATCGCTTGATATGCGGCATATTGTTCCAACTCATTGATAATGTCATCTGATATAGTGCTGGTACGGTTGGAAATACGCGCGTAATCAAAACCAATTAGTCGCGCTTGCCCTTTCGCAGTAACTAAAATTGTGTCAGGAGTAATGTTACGGTGAATTACTTCATGTTTATGAGCATGTTTCAACCCTCGCAGCACATCTTTTATTACAGCTATTTTCCTTTCCCAACTAAGACTCTGCTTTTTAATGTACTGACGCAGTGCTTGTCCTTCTACATCTTCTGTCACTATAACTAAGCAATTATGTTCAGGACTTTCAAAAAACTCCTTTATATTCAAAATATTTGAGTGAGAAGGAAGTTGCTGAACTGCTAGAAACGATGTACTAATCAAATTATACAGCTTTTGACGCTCTGCTGGTTCTAGCAAAGGGTCAACTTTGTATACTCGCAAGCGTGCAGTTAGGTTACTCAGACCTATTGTTAAGCTTTTCGCGCGATACTCGGTATATTGGCACAATTCATTTTCGCTAAGTTTTTCCTCTACCTGCCAGTCACGATAGCGAAGCAGTCCTAATTTTGGACTTGACCTACCAGTAATTGCCCGTTCTACATAAGATATGTAAGGCTTAATATTGTCAAGACGATACTCAGGTATGTAAGATTTATCTTTAAAATATTTAAGACAGCGCTCATCTAAGTATGTTATGTGGGCGCCATCTCTATCACCGTAGTCAGTAATCTTGATATTAACATCTGTCATTAGCACAGATGCTTGAACATGAATTTTCTGCAAATCGTTTTGTCGCGCGCGGTTGACATCGCATATAGCGCTATTAAGAACTTTGGCGTGTTTTCTTAATTTTTTTAGCGGCGAAATAAAAGGTTGGTAGTTATCAGGGTGCCAATTTGGGTCATAAATATCAATACTGCCATGCCAGTTTTTGATATCCACAACATATACACAATGTGGCGCCATGATAATTAAGTCTATTTCATAAATATCCACACCTTGCTTAATTTCTAAATTTGTAAATAATTTATATGACTCAGGTAAGTTAGCACGCAAATACTCAAAAGCTTTGCGCTCCGATTCATTTTCGGGTTGACCAAAGGATAAGAGTTCAGCCATTAAAACTCCTCCGTTGTACTTGCACTAATATTAGCTAGTCTTTGAAGTAAACTTTCACGTTTATCCAGCGGTAATTCTTGAAATAAAGAGATAATTTTGCTTTCTTTATCTTGGTTTTGAATTTCTAGACAGTAATTGCTAATCTCGTTTAGAGTTTGTTGCTCTTCTGATTGCAGTATTTGCTCATATTGATGTTTTTGCTGTTTGATTTGCTTGAGTAAACTTATTGCATCATTTAATCTGGCAGATTCACTCTTAACTTCTAAGCGTTGTTTTTTGCCAACTATATCATCAAACCATTTTCTTGCAGTTTCCCTTTGCTGATTTTCCAATTTTTGCTTTGTTTTTTCTAACTCAGCAAGTATTGCATTATAACGATTTTGTACAGTCGCTGTAATTTCTCCTGTATTTTGGCACCAGTGTTGTAACCGTTCTTTTTCTTGTATACAGTTATCAATTGTATCAACTTTTTGAGCAGCAGTAATTTGTAACAGGTTATTCAGTGTGCTTAGTTCTGAACAAATACCTTGATAACGTGGTTCTAGCTGAGATGCTTGATAGTAAGATGACTTATTAGTCAGTTCAGTTTGCAGCGTTTGAGCTTGCTTTTGATTTATGATACTGCTTAATTTTGCTTCAAGTTCATTTAGCTGGTTAATGTAACCTTGTTTTTTCTGAGCAAGATTTGCTTGTAATTGCTCAAGTTGAGCTTCAAACCTCCCAAGGTTATGTAAAGCAGCTTTTTCTTGAGAAATGCTTTCTAAAGTACTATCGCAAGAAGCAATTGAATTACTTTGCTTGTAAAGACTCTCCCAATAGTTCAGATGTTTTATATCTTCTGCTACTGAGTCAATAACAGCTTGCAATTCTTGATAAACGTTATATTCACTGGAACCATTAAATACAAATTCTAATTTTGTATGGCTATTTTTAATATCTACAACTTGTTGAAATGTTTTAGCTCTTGATAGATTTTCTCTTATTTTATCTAATTCATGTTTATAAGTAGTTATTTTAGCTTGAAAATCTTTAACTATCTTATCAACTTCTGAAACAAATTGCTCAGGATAATTAAAATTGCTTCTTGAAGTATCTATATTCGCAATCGCTTCTTCACATAATCGAATTGTATTTGAACTTTTTGGCGATTTTTGGCGAATAGCTGAAAAACTTTGCTTATCTTCCTCGTGCTTTTGAAATTCGTCATACTGCGTTTGCAAAGTATCTTCTGCTTCACATAAATCATCTGATAATTTTCTAAAATCATCACAAGTATTGATAAAAATTTTGATTTCCCGAAGAGAATCTTGCAATTGCTGGTAGTCACTTTTTTGATTTATAGGTTGGTCACACTTTTCAAAGACTTGATTTATTTTTGCTAAAACTTCTGTATAATTTTGTGATTTTAATGTCTCTAATTCTGCTGGCTTATTTTTTAAAGCTACAGCTTTAATTTGAAGCGGTAATTTTAGCTGGTCGAGTTCTTTATATGCTTTAAAAGCATCTGACAATTTTTTTGCATTTTTCGCTTCTTCTAATTTACGCGCGGCAGTATCTAGAACATCGTTAATAACATCAGATTCTTCTGATTCTGTTTCACGCTGTAAAATTATGCCTTTTAAGCGTTCAAGAAGCTTATGAAGTCTACTTGTACTATATTCATCAGTAAAACGTTGAATCTCCTGATTGATACTACTACTCATCTGAAGTGCAGAAGAGAGAGATATATTTTGAGTAAACTGGTTTTCCCAATCAGATATTTTTTGAATGAGAGCTTCTTGCTTTGCTTTTAACTCATTAATAATATTTTTGTAAGTATCTTTCTCTCTCGCAATAGGTGCCGCTACAACTCGTTGTTCTATCTGAATTTCAATGTCATGGTAATCAGCTTGTGTTGCTAAAGCCTTTAAAGTACTGTAAAGATTTTGCACTTCATTAATACAATTATCTACTTGAGTTTGCTCTACAATTTCTGATAGTCTGAGATTAGAGACTTGTAAAGCGTTTTGTAGCTGTTCCGCAAATCGAGATGGTAAGTAATTGACTTGAGAAATTTTATTTTTAAGTCTAGTAATATTAGTTTTGTAAGTTTCACAATCTGCTTGTGAATTTAATGATTCAATACGCGCGCATTCGCTATCGATAATTTGTCCAATTTTTTCAATGACTGTTTGTGAAATTTTTTTGTGCCTTTCTTGTTGCTGCTGTGTAGGATGTATAGAAAACTTTTCTATAGAAACTGTAGACAAGGGTTTTTGTAAGACTTCAGAAATATTAAGTAAATACTGAATATCTATGTCTGTAGATACATTGTCTTTTTGAAGAAGAGTCTCAGCTTGCGTGATAGGCTCGATTAAATTATCAAGCTGTTCAGCGCCTGCTGTAAGTATTCGCTGTACGGTATTTATTTGCTTAATCTTATCTGCATCTTGCGCGGTTGCGAGGTAATTAATGATATCCTGAATAAATTGCTGTGCCTCGTCATAGTTAACAGAATTTGGCACTTGAGGGTAAGGGGTCGGTTTGCGGCGAATTATAGAATTGCGTCCATTTTTTACCCAGACATCTACAAAATTCTGCGGATGCTCAAAAACATCTATAGATGCCCAGCTTTTGACTGCTTCTTTACGGACTGTTACTTGCTCTGACCCTTTAGGAATACCAAAAGCACCGCTAATTAATAGCTCTGAACGGTGATAAGCAAGCCAACCAGCTAACAAAATTGTGAAAGTAAATTGATTATACCCATAAGGAGGGCTGGAAAGAGTTTCCCAAATTTGACTAAACTTAATAGTTTTTTCTAATTCTTCGCCTAAAGCCGTTAAATTAGAAATTTTGTCCCACGCTGCTTTGATGTTGCGATGGGTTGGAACATTTACAAGATATTGTTGATGTACTACTTTAAATAACCCCCAAGAATTTGTAAAAACTTGGTCTACTACAGTTTTAAAGCTTTTGTCCGGAAATACTTGAGGCAAAGAATCATTTTCTAATAAACATTTTGATAGATAAGCAATAACTCTGGTGCCTGTTCTGTGACCAAGATACATTTTATCGTTATTATTCACAGTTGGGACTAGAGGATATCTGTCCTCAAGCACTGCACTAACCATTTTTGAAATATTATTGCGGTCAGCAGTAGGTACTTTATCTAAAATATGGCAGTAATAAGTACAAGATTTAAATAACTCTACTGTAATATCATTGATTTCCTTATCGTACAACTGCTTGACTTGAGTTAAAGCGGCATTGTAGTCTTGAAGCCTCATGCTCTCAACAATTCCATACTCCATCAATTTTTTAGCTAACTTATCAATGGGTTGAGAAATAATTGCTACAACAATTTGACCCTTAATTGGAGAACGTTCTAATAACTGGTTTACTTTATTACGAATTCCCAACAACTGCTCCTGAGTTTCTGCAACAACATAAGCCACTATACCAGATGCTTTGACACCATCAAGAATCTTGGAAATTTGCAAAGCTTGTTCAAATCTTGTAACGGTGTAAACTTTGTTTTGATATTTCCAATCTTCACTACGCAGACCATTTTTTCCTATAAATAGACTTGGTATTGTATTTTCACTACCCACCAATTTTTCAATATTGCTTTGACAATAATTTACAACTTTTTCAATCGAAGGGGATTTATTAATGCTCTTTTCCTTAATTTGTCTTTTAATTTCATCAATTCCAAATCCATTAGAATAAAATCGATAAGTATTATCTGCTGGATTTAAATAGATAATTCCTCTAACTTTATCTAGTTGATGTAAAGTCTCTCGCGTTTTTTTTATAGTTAATCCAGTTAAAATGCTTAATAGCTCTTCATGCTTTTCTTTATCTCCTTTTACTAGCTTTCCATTACTAGTGTAGAAAAGTAATAAAGCTTTTAAAATTAGTACTTCCTCTAGTTCTTTATCGGCAGAAGCTTTTACTTTATTACTTGAGTAAGTATAATCAGAAAACACTGTTGAATATTCGGAATTTTCACCAGATTTAGAAAAATTACTTTCTAGTGCATCAACTAAATGAACAGGATATATAAAATTAATATTACCATTACCATTAACTTCAACAGGTTGTTGTTGAATAAAATTATGAACAGTTTCTTGAACAAACTGAATTGCCCCACGACCTTGAGTAAAATCTAAATTGCATAGCAAATAAGACGTTAGAGGGTATAATGGAAAACAACCTATTGTAATTTCTTTTTTAAACTTTTCAGCTTGCCAGTTACGGCTTTGATAGTAATTTGCAGTGCGGTTCTGAAAAATTTTAGTGCTAGTATCGTTTAATGTGTTTTGCCACTTCTTCTCAAATACCTGCCATGCAGACGTTTGAGTTTGCTGACTCAGTAGATTATTTAATACTGACTCTAAACTTGTTGCAGGCTCATAAGTACTAGTTAGTAGTTCAACTCTGGAAACTAATCGATTATAATCTTCAACATTCTTAGATGGAGTAACTCGCCCTGGTCTTCGCTGAGTTAAGCTAAGTAAAGTTATCTTTCCCTTATATTTTTCGCAAATATTAGTTATATTTTGTAAAGTTGTACCACCAGCAGCAACAGGGTCAGTTGACCAATTTTGTAGATAGTTATAAAGTTCATCGAATATAATTAATATTCCGTTAAAACGTCTATCATTACCAATACATAACTTCTTGACTAAATCTGTTAGAATTTCTTCAACGTCAATATCAGCATCAAAATCAGGTGTAAATTTATTAATTCTACGACAAATTTGTTTGACACGATTGACAACTTGATAGTTATTATCACGTAAATTATTTAGAATTTCATTTATGTCTCCTTCTGGATTACCAATTTCTTCTAAATAAGCTTCTGCTGATTCACGCTGCTCCAAAGTTAAATTTTCGAGATACTGAAGAGGTTCATTACAAATTCTTTGGGCTATTACGTCGTTAATTCCTTCATCATTTAAGGTTTTTTTAACAGCTTGTATAAACTGCCTTTTTAGGTCTTTATCACTTTTATCACCACTAAGGCAAATAACTAGATTTCTGCCTTGCTGTTTATAGTGCTTTAAGGCATCTAAAATTTGGTTCTTACTCGAAGTTGCATATTCAACTTGTTTTAAAACACCTTCGACTTCTGGACTATTGTAAGGTTTCTGAAAAAAATTAGCGACTGCTAAGGCAAAATGCGATTTTCCCTTACCATAATCCTGTACCATTAAATGAATATTTGGTTCGTTGGGACTGTGAAAACTACGTCTTAAAGCATCTAATACGCCAACTGTAGAAGCTTTAGGTTTATTTGAGTCATAGTTAAAGACAAAGCCTTCACATAATAGCAAATTTTTTGCTGGGTCATCCATTAACCCAAAGTTTACTGCATTCGCGACTATTGCTTTTTCATTAATTGTAACAAGTTGACTTAAATACATTTGTTTACATTATCCTTTATCTATTTACATAGTTAGTTAATAGTTGTTTTTTATATATTTTGTTTATATATATTGAATGCGGCTTTCGTCCCAATCGGTAGGCGCCAATTTACGGGGTAGTATTATCCAAAGGATGCTTTCCAAGTGTCGGGTAGTATCAAGGTTTTTCCAGAAAAAGGTAACTTTTGAATCTTGCTCTGTGTATAAATATGTAATAAAGCAATCAAAGTCAGAGAGAAGTACGACAGGTTTACTTACCTCTACGCATATTTTTTTAATTTCATCTACTTCACGAGCTAGATGCAAATTCAACTTCAAAAAGCGACTTGTTGCTGGTGTACGATCTATCAGATTATCTCGATAACTAATGCACTCAGCATTTTCATATAAAGCAAGCTGTTTTAAGTCTAAGTCATTTGGAGTGTCCCACAGCAGTAAATGAGGACGGTCACTTGGTTGCGCTTCACGTAACTTTAAATCTTTAATGAGCATAAGCTTTCTCCAATAAGGTCATTGGGTTATCCCATCGACGAATTACTTGTGCCGGAGAAACCGCGCGTCTTTGTTCAATAATTGCTAATGTCTCCATTTGATTCAAATAACTTTGAAGAGTTGAAGCATCGATACCTAAAACAGGTGCCAGTCCCATTTTCTGATTTAAAATATCATCAGTTAATACTGAAGTTGTGGCGCCAAAATCACGTTCCCACAGTTTTGCTAAAAAATATCCAATTAAATAATAATTTTCTAAGTTCGTGTTGTAAGCATAATACTGGTCATCTTGCTTAGTCAGAAAACCACAAGACGCTAAAGCTTGAGATTCTGTATACGCGCGCAATATAAAAGAGAACCTTTGAGAAATTACATCACTCTTTTCCTCAAAAATCGCTCCTCCACAATTATGTAAATCTGTAGCTGTAAATATCTTATATTGTGGTAGAAAGCTATAAACAAAGTAAGACCAACCACCCCAGTCAGAAGGTTCATTCGGTGGTTTTTGTAGTCCTTTACTTCCAAAAGATAAATAAAAATGCATTAACCAACATGTTACGTACAACTCAAGGTAGGGGTCTAATTTCCAAACAAGCTCTCCTTCTGGGGTTAGACGTTTTCCTTTAACAAAACATCCACGCTCTGCCCAGCCTTTTATCTTTCCAACTTTTGCATTGCCTAAATTAGTTCTGTCCATCAAACCTTGAAGCGTATCATCTAAAGCTTTTTCTTCACTAGCAGCTTTGAGGATTCTACTGACTTCTTCCCTTTTTAAAGCAAACGTTCCATTGAAATGCATTTCTAATCGAGCCATAAATCATTATTCTGGTTAGTGTATTTGTTCTATATGAATTGATTATTAAGCTAACGATTGATTTTATACATTTAAAAGGTATTAAATCGTATAAATTTTTTGTAACATTAATTTTTAAAACTTGCCAACCGTAATTTTTGCACCTGTTACATCTCACAAACGCGCGTGTTTCATGTTCATCATTTCTAGTTTATGAATTACATATACTGTAGGCTATTATACATCTTTTAAAAGAAACATCTTGTGGATAGACATCTTGTGGGATGGGCATCCCTGCCCGTCCTACGTTCAGAGCGGGCAAGGATGCCCACTCCACTACCTTCAGCCCACTCCAATATTTTTTAATTTATTTTAAATATACTAAGTGAAATTACGGACGGCAATAAAACTGGGAACACAATATTTACAGTGATGATGTGCATTAATTATGCTAATAAGGCAAAATACTTAGCTTGGCTTATAAAGCATAAATAAAATTTACATGCACTTTTAACTAATAAAGATTATCGTATTCCCATAAGTTTAACATGCACTATTGTAATTTTGCCACAATAGTGACGTAAGTAGTCATCAATTTACCCTCTCTGTGTACTCCGTGTCTCTGTGGTAAAAATCTTTGTACTACCACGGAGGCACAGAAATACAGAGAGTTACTAGTAGTCCTCTTCTTCTCCTTGAACAGGATGGCGCCCGGAAACGATAATAAAGCCAACGGAGTCAAGACGAATGTTTGGGTGACGAATACCTTCTACTATTGCTTGATTGAGTTTGGCTTCTTCTACTACTTCCTGCGTTAGTGCTTTGTCAATGATTTTTTCTTGTTGCTTTATGCGGTTGAGACGCAGACGCAGTTGTTCGAGTCGTCTACCTAGTTTTTGTTCAGCGTGTGTAGCTGCTTTTTCACACTGTTCAATAAAACTATCCTGACTAATAAGTAACTCTACAGAAGTGTTACGCGCGTCACGACAAAAATCTTGCCATTCGTCTGGGTCTATAAAGTTATCAAGTATCGACAAACGACTTTTTGCTAGGTTGTAATCTTGGTTTGTGGCGCCTTTAACTGGAGTTTTGACGGTCATGTTAGCGCTCGTTTTGGCGCCAGCTTTATTTGCAGCTTTATTTACAGCTTTAACGGGAGGTTTAATCGGCGGTTTACCTTTTCCTTTGTAACCGCGTTGTAAAATCTCCAAAAGGACAGTATCCTCAACAATACTCATTGGCTCCTGTCGTGCGTCAATAAAGATGCTCTCGATAATTGGAGGAAACAAACTATCGGCACGACGCTGTAATGTTTTGTACTTGATGGGGTCTAATTTGTAGCTAGTTAAATCGGTTTCGATTATATAATCAAATCGAAAACCAAACCACTCCATACCTTCCTCTGTATCCCATGTATCATCAACTCGCCACATCGCGAATGCTTGACCTCTGTCGTCCCAATGTATATAAGATGACAGAGAATCTATCAGACCTTCACCAATTCGATAAAGGTTAATATGAGGTTTCTGATTAGCTACTCTCCGATTATAAGTACCTACATCATTTGTTAACCCAACAAAATAAGTTCTTAAATCGTCAATGGGTATCAACGTTTTGGATGTGGGTTCATAGCGTTGTGCCCCTGATACATTTGCATCACCCAACTGCTTTAAGCGTAAAGCGTTACACACCCAATCTTCTGTAACTCTTTCGATTTCTTGGTGACGAGCATCAAAATTATCTAAGTTTTCAAAATACTCGCTAGCGGTATCATCAAGTGCATCGATTTCATCAAGAGCGTTTTGTTCGTTAATTTTAATTAGCTCGGCGCCTATTTCGTGTTTAACTTGCTCTATGCTTTCTAACAGCCCCTGAGCTCCTGATTTAAATAAAGCTGCTTCCAATTTTGGCAACTTTTCATCCACATAAAACTGGAAACTCGCTATCGACTGTTCAAAGATATTAAACCCATCTTTCAACAATTGATACCAAGCATCATGGGGACTGTCATCGATCTCGGCGCCTGCAAATACCGTTAATTCTACATTCAACTGGCGCCCAATACGGTCAATTCTACCAATTCGTTGTTCCAAGCGATTTGGCGACCAAGGCAAGTCAAAATGTATCATCGAATCAGCATACTGCAAGTTACGACCTTCTTCACCCGAATAGTCGCAAACGAGAATAAAGCAGCTAGGGTCATTTTTGAATCTATCAAGACTCTTTTCTACTTGTGCGCGCGGTTCTCCTTGTTGATGACTTGCTATTGACGCTTCACCAAAGCTATCTCGCAAAAACTTGACAATTTGACCACAAGTTTGTATGTAGCTCGTAAATATAACTACTTTTGGTAGTCGGTCTCCAGGTATCGGTCTTTTTAACCGCAATTGTACCTGTTCGAGTAACTTGGGTATGTTGCTGCGGAACGACTGAAGTTTAAAGTTTTCTGACAGTTTGTAAAGTATTACTATTCTTAATAACACCAAACGGTCGCCATCTTCTGAGGGTTGGTCAAGAATTTTGAGCAAACCTCTCAAAATTTCTACTTCTTTGTCAAATTTGGGAGTTTCAACGAGAATTTTCAAACTATCAGCGTCAAACTCTTTTGCTAACTCAGTCGAAGAAATTGCCTTTAAACGCGCGCTGATGACTTGGTGTAAAAGACCTAACCAAGTTCCCGAAGCGCGGAACAATAGCAAAAAGATGCGTTGATACTGTGGAGTATCAGGTGCCAAACCTCGCCATTCTTCCATTAACTCATGCAGGTCGTAAACACGCTCATCCAAATCATACTCAGCTTTCGGCGCCACATTGCGGTCAAATATTACATCCTCTACAGACGCACGACGATTGCGAAGCATTCGACGATAAAGTCTATAAGTATCGCTAATGTGAGTCCGAATCGCTCTAACTATTTTATTTTCGTTACCAGTTTTTTCTTGTAAAGAATTTTGTAGTTTTTCTGCCAAATCTGATAAATATTTATCTTCGGGAAACAAACTGCAAAGCTGTGTAACCTGATTTTTGAGGACAAAATGATTTGCACCTTCTTTGAATGAAAGCAGCACTCGACCAATATCTTGACGTTTTGCCACCCGTTCACGAAAACCTTCTAAATCATCCAATTTATAATTTGTCGGGTCGAGCAGATGCAACATCGCCAAAAAATCTTGCTCGTTGTTAACAACTGGAGTCGCAGAAAGCAAAAGTAAGCGTTCCGATTGATGAGCAAGCGTCTTAAAACTGTCAAAGCTACTACGCTTTGTTGCTTCTGTTGACCTTGCCATTGCCGCAACATGGTGAGCCTCATCTATAATTAATAGCCCAATCTCTGCCTTAGCATTAACTTTTTGAACATCCTCAACTGCTGATAGTACTACCCTGTCGGGAAAATGTGATAAATAAAACTTATTTTTCAACTCAGTACGCCATTGTTCGAGTAAATACTGCGGCGCCAATATTACTGCACGTCGCTCTGGTTCATCGAGTAAATATTGACGCAAAATGGCGCCTGCTTCTACAGTTTTTCCCAGTCCAACCTCATCAGCGAGTAAGTAGCGTTGAATAGGGTCTTCAAGCACCCGACGTACAACCTCTACTTGGTGACGCAACAACTCAATATTCGCAGAAATTAACCCCGTCATCCCCCGACTAACCGCACGCTGCGAGGTTAAGTTTTTCACAAGCGCAAAACGTCTTTGGTGGAAATAAGGCGTTTCTTGACCCTTATACGCTAATATTTCAATCGGGTCTTCGATTGGCAAATTGCAGCGAACATATACATCGCGTTCCCTAGCAAACAACGTTTTACTATCGGGCAAATCAATTTGATAGGCGCCGTGGGAATCGTCCCAACCAAAAATGCGTCCTACTAACCATCTGCCAAGGTCTTCTGACCTAACGTAGCATCGAGTTTGACGCTGAAGTGTAACTCGACGCAACTCACTGAAAGGTACTGTCTCCTCAATACACTGCCCTACTGAGCAGAAATACTCAACTACTGCGTCTTGATTACTTTGTTGAACTACCTTTCCTATACCTAGTTCATTATCAAGCGAACGCACTAGTGAACCAATTTGAACCATAGTGGTAGTCCTACATGTACTTTTGCATAAACCTTAATAAGATATCTCTTTAGTTACTCTTAATCAACTTGCACACCAACCACTAACAACAATCTATAATAACGCAACGTAGCGTTGACTGTGCGATTAAACGACTAAACCACAACTATATCCAAAATCACCATCCAAAATCACCTAGCTGTTTTTAAGTACAAAAAATACTCTGTAGCAATAAATTTTACAATAGAAGAGGTGGAAGAAGCGGGTTTCTAGGCAAAAATATTTATGGAGTAATATAGCGTGAAGTTACATTCGACACGTCCGTTAGTATTCATTGATTTAGAGACAACAGGAGTAGATGTTAGCCAAGATAGAATTGTACAAATTGCTATTTTAAAGGTATATCCGGATGGAACACAAGAGGTAAAAAAGTTTATAGTCAATCCAACTATTTCCATACCTGAAGCTGCCTCTAGTATACATGGGATATATGACGAAGATGTACTTCAGGCGCCGACTTTTGGTACTATTGCAGCATCTGTAGCTCAATATATCGATGAGGGTGATTTTGCTGGATTTAATTCTAATAAGTTTGATATACCTTTATTAGTAGAATTCTCGCACGCGGGTATTGAATTTCAACTCGAAGGAAGAAAATACATCGACGTGCTAACAATATTCCACAAAATGGAACCTCGTACACTTAAAGCCGCATACAAATTATACTGCGGTAAAGAACTAGTCGGTGCCCATGATGCTGAAAATTATATCATGGCTACATACGAAGTTCTATTAGCTCAACTTTTGCGCTATGAAAATGTACCGTATGAAAACAAAGACGGTAACATATCTTATCCTGTAACTAATAATATAGATACTTTAGCAAACTTTACACCTTTTAATTTATTAGACTCCTCTCTCTGTGTACTCTGCGTCTCTGTGGTAAAAATATAACTTGTAAGGTGCGTGACGCCACCATATGCGAGCTTCGTTTAACAATTGTTGGTAGCGTCACGCACCCTACTTTTGGTAAGGTATACCTAATGCAGCAGGAGGTGTAGATTTACCTATTCCACCTATAAGAGCAATTAGAGCAACTACGTAAGGTAGCATCGTTAAGAATTGATACGGAATATTTACACCAAAGGCCTGTATCCTTAACTGTAAAGCTTCTGTGGCGCCAAACAATAGGCAAGCCAATGTAGTACCGATAGGATGCCATCTACCAAAGATTAGCGAAGCTATAGCAATAAATCCTCTACCTGCACTCATTCCTTCAGCAAAGTAATTAATTTGTACTAAAGCTAAATAGGCGCCACCGCAACCAACAAGACACCCACCAACAACTACGGCAATATAACGCACTAAAGTTACCGAAATTCCTGCTGTCTCAGCTGCAGAGGGATATTCTCCAACCGCGCGTAAGTTCAAACCAGGATTTGTATAAAAAAGAAAATACGTAGTTAGGATAATAATCAAAAACAGTAGATATACAAGAATATCCTGCTTAAATAAGATACCTATTATCGGAATATTGGCGATAACTGGAATCTGGAGCGCAGGTACTATCGGTAAACGCTCTGTATTGCTACTAAATATGAGGCGCCCTAAAAACGAAGTCAACCCACCTGCAACTAAATTAATAGCCAGTCCTGATACTAGTTGGTTAACCCGTAAAGTTACACATAAAAAAGCATGAAGTAATCCAACTAACCCACCTACTATCAATGCAGTCCCAATACCGACCCAAACATTACTACTATAAAAAGTTGCAGCCGCAGAAGTAAAGGCGCCTGTTAACAGCATTCCTTCCAAACCAATATTTAGAACACCCGAACGTTCAGAAAAAAGACCACCCATTGCAGCATAAGCAAGGGGAACTGAGAGACGTAGGGTTGATATAAGATAATCAGTTAGGAAATCATTATTCATGTTGTAGTTTCGGTTCTAATGCCAAAGCAATTGCAATAAATAATACCGTTAATCCTTGAATAGCATATATTACAGTTACAGGAACCCCAGCACTACGCTGTATAACATTGGCGCCACTTCGTAATGCAGCAAAGAATAAGGAATTTAGTACTACTCCTAGTACATTACCACGACTCAGAAAAGCAATCGCAATTGCATCAAAACCATAACCGGGTGAGACTTGTTCAAACAAGCGATACTTTAAACCCATCACTTCTGAGGCGCCTGCTAGTCCTGCCAACCCACCACTAGCAGCCATGACTAACATAATGGTACGGTGTACTGAAATACCTGCATAGTTAGAAGCTTTCTGATTTAAACCAACTGCTGTAATTCTGTAACCCAATGTAGAATGCTTAATAATTATATACATAATTCCTGCTGCCATTAATGCAAGCAATATACCTCCGTGAGCCAAACTTCCAGGTATAATAATGGGTAGCTGTGCGGACTTGGCTATCAGCGGTGAATATGGACTAGGTGCATTCGCCTCCTTCAACGGATTTTGCACCAAATAACTAATCAAATTAATTGCAATATAATTAAGCAGTAAAGTTGTAATCACTTCATTGACACCGCGTATTGCTTTGAGATAACCGGGTATCCAACCCCAAACAGCGCCAAAAACAAACCCTGCTAGTATTGCTAATGGGACATGAATAAACCCTGGCACCTGTACATATAAACCAACTAAAGTACTACCTAAGGCACCAAAATATATCTGTCCTTCCCCACCTATATTAAATTGTCCTGCTTTCAATGCTAGTAAAACTCCAGTACTAGTTAATAATAGTGGCGCCATTTTGGTAAGGGTATTACCAAAGCCAAAATAAGTAAATAATGATTCAGTAAATAATGCTGTATAAGCTGTGATAGGATTGGCGCCTGCAATGAGAATGAGAACGGCGCCGACTATTAAGGCAGAAGTAATAGCAATCAAAGGTGAGATAATAGGAAAAAAGCGGCTAGTCTTCATGTTGTTATCTCAAAAAGGTTTTTGTGGAATGAGCATCCCTTGTGGAATGGGCATCCTTGCCCGTTCCAAGTATAGAAGGCGGTTCGGGATGCCCACCCCACAATAAAATATTAAATATTTTTTGTTAAATAATCTTCTCTAACCAAAATGTAACAACATTGCATTTTCCTTTACGGTAGCATCTTTATAGTAAGTCAATAGTTGAGTGTATATATCATTTAAAAAGTATTCATAATTTACTTCTTCTAACCCATGAAACCTTAATCTTTCTTTCATTATGAGTGTGGGAAAACTCTGATAATGCTTGAGCTATTTCCTGAACCTCTTTATCAGTAAAGTAGATTATACCAAAATCTCGTTCATAATATCCTAAATCCTTTGCCCCAAAAATAGCGTTAATTAAAGGCAAACCATCATTTTGATTCTTACCAATCAAAAACGAGAACGATATCTCAGCATCAAATTCATAACCTGTGAGTAGAAAGTGAAGAAATTTCCATGTTTTATCAATATCTAAATAAACTCCTTTTCCCTCATTTTGAATTAAGTCTATATCTTCTTTTATTTTCTCAAATTCTTGGGGTTTATCTGTTTTTAATTTTTCTAATGTTTCTATATAATAATTTGTTGCTTCATTAAACCATTCAACATCACCTGCATCACTTTGATTAATTGTAAATTCTTCCCAAAATGGTGAGTCCGGCAAGTATTTCGCATCTAAAAACAATCCAGCAAAATCAGGATATTGTTTGAGTCTATTTAATAAATAGGGGGATACTTGTTTAAACTCTAATGTAATTCCCATAATTTATCTTTCTACCCCTCCCATGAGCAAACCTATTTCTTCAACTGTCGCATTCGCTGCATCCAATATACCAACAAACATACCTTTATACATTACAGCAATTCTGTCACTCATTGCCATTACTTCTTCTAACTCGGTTGAAATATATAAAATTGCTGCACCGCGTTCTCTTTGTGCGAGTAACCTTTGCTGTACTGCTTCAATTGCTCCAATATCTAACCCGCGCGTTCCTTGCATGGCTATAATTAACTTTGGTTCTCCAGCTAGTTCGCGCGCTAATATTATTTTTTGTTGGTTGCCACCAGAAAGCCGACTCACTTTAACATTAACATCAGGCGCCCGAATATCAAACTCTTCCATAGCAGATACTGCATTACTTTTAATTGCTTCTTGCTGTAAAAAACCACGACGAGAAAAAGGTTGATTTTTAAAAGCTTTTAATATCAAGTTTTGGGCAATATTGAATTGTAATATTAAACCTGTTTTTTGCCTATCCTCTGGAATATATCCTGTTGCTACCTCAGTTTTGATAAGAGCATCAGCTAACTCTCGCTGTCCATTACCATCAACACCAGCAATACCTAATATTTCTCCCGCACGCAGTTCAAAAGAAATATTTTTAACTACCGTAACACCTCTATCATCTTTGACATTTAAATTGTTTATTGATAATACAATTTCACCTTTCGGAACAGGTTTTTTATCTAGATGTAAACTAACTTGGCGCCCAACCATTAATTCAGCAAGTTGTTGTGATGTTGTTTGCTGCGTCGTTGTTGTTGCTACTACCTTTCCTCTTCGCAGTACTGTTACAGTGTCACATAAATTAATTACTTCTTCTAATTTATGACTGATAAAGATAATAGTATGTCCAGTTGCTGCCAGTTGACGGAGAATAGCAATTAATGATTTTACTTCCAATGGAGTTAAAACTGCTGTAGGTTCATCAAGAATTAATAATTTCGCTTGACGGTAGAGAACTTTTAGTATTTCGACACGCTGCTGCATTCCTACAGGTAAATCTTCGACTTTAGCAGTAGGGTCAATTTCTAAATTATACGCTTGAGATAAAGCTTTGACTTCGGCTTGTTTTTGACGTATATTTAAATTAATATTTTTACCAGTGCCAAGAATTATATTTTCAGTAACAGTCAATTGGGGTACAAGCATAAAATGCTGATGTATCATGCCAATACCAAGCTTTATAGCATCAGTAGATGAGGTAATGGTAACGAGTTTTTCTTGTAAATATATTTGTCCTACATCTGGCTGATATAACCCGCTGATAATATTCATTAAAGTAGACTTTCCGGCGCCGTTCTCTCCAAGAATAGCGTGAATACTTCCAGACTCAACAGATAAATTTATATTATCGTTGGCAATAAAGGCACCAAATTGTTTAGTAATATTCTCTAGGCGTAAATATACCATAATCAACTGTTGTGGAATGCTCTTGTGGAACAGGCATCCCTGCCTGTTTTAAAAACTAATCTTCTTATCTATTATTTGTTGCTTAACACTCAACACTTGTTTTTGCACAGCTTGGGGTACAGCATCACTAAATTTACCTAAAGTCAAAATATCAGGTCTTTCTAAACCAAGCTTATAAACCTGTCCCTTTATTTCCTTCTTCTGTGCGAGTTCTGCTAAATATGTAATTGCCACATCTAAATGTTTTACCGCACTAGTTAAAACAGCTTTAGGTGCTATATCAAACTGGTCATTTGTATTACCAAATGCATAAACCCCTTTATCACTCGCAGTTTGTAGTACAGCAGCAGAAGCACTATCTAACCATTGGTAGATGACATCAGCACCTGTTGATATTAAAGCCAGTGTAGCTTCTTTGGCTTTTGCGACATCGTTCCAGTCACCCGTAAAAGTCTGAGTTATTTGAATATCTTTTTTAATTGACTTGGCGCCTAATTCAAACCCGCGTAACTCTTCCTGCGTTGCTTGAAATTTTTGTCCTGCTATATAAGCAAGTTTATTCGATTTTGTCATATTAGCGGCGATAATTCCGCATAAATAACTTGCTTGCAAATGGTCTATTCTCAGAGAAGCGATATTGGCGCCGAAGATGTTACCATTAACACCAATAAAGAATGTATTGGGAAACTGAGGTGCGATTTGTTGAAGTGCAGCGTCAAATTGTCCACCGTGAGCAATGACTAAATTATAGCCACGACGCGCGAAGTCTGATAATACCTCAGTTTGGTCACTTTGGGCAACTTTTTCAACGTGGGCAGTTTCTACTCCTAACTTTTGTTTTGCTAGTTGTACTCCTTCGTATCCAGACTGGTTCCAAGCTTTATCGCTGATAACTCCCGGAAGTGCAATAGCAATTTTAAATCCCCTACTACTGTTAGTTGTGGTTTGTGGTGTTTGGTTATTGCTACAAGCTACAGGAATTAAGCTACCACAAACTAAAGCTGAGGTGTATAAAATAAATTTACGTCTATTACAATTTATATTCATCGATAAACCTGCTACGTATTCCTGTTTTAATAGATGTAATATGTATTATCTCACATCTCGCACCCACACCCGACAGGGCTACTCAGGAGAAATATCAAACTCAAGTCGCGGCAGATGGGACAAGAGTGTAAAACTAAAGTACTCGAAATTTAAGCTGACCAACAGGTATATACTTTTGTTCAGAGCTATATAAGCTATATATTATAACTTGATAATTACCTGGTTTTTCAGGCTGACAAGTAATTTTAATCACTCCTTCTGGATTTGTTTGGCTTGAACATTTCTTTATATATTGTTTCTGTTGGGAAGATTGATTACTTTGTGACTCCAAAAATCTTGAAAAATTATAAAATATAGATTCGTTGTCTTTTGCTTTAGTCAATAAAGCTACAAGTTGGTTTTGATTACTTTGAACACTTTTAATTTCAATTATTGCAGTTTTTGTAACATCTGTTTGATTTTGGGTAGGTGAAATCAACTTTAAATCTTCTATAAAAAATTGAGGGGTCAAAATAGGATTATTTTCAAAGTCCTTTTGGTTTTTAGAGCTAGGTAAAAGTTGCCAGTCTACGATGTCGGGGAAATGGCTTAAAATCATTGCTTTGGGAGGAAGCATTAAATAATCTGCATTATAAGACTCATTATCATCCCAAGTCGTATCTACTAATTGCCAATGACCTGAAACTTTAACTGCATTCCAAGCATGACGTGTCCAGTTGTATTCAGAATGCAGAAGTTTTATTGTTTCAGGAATTACATCAGTAGGAGCTAAATCTTTACGAATGTCTCCTTCAATATAAACAACCTTTATACCAATAGTTTGTGCCAATGCTACAAAAAGATTAGCATAACCCTCACAAACTGCTTTACGATTTTGAAAGACACTTTGAGCATCTTGAGAAGGTCTGATTCCTGTTTTTAACACATTTAAATCGTATGTAATCCGCTTGATAACATAATCATGTAAAGCTTTAATGATTAAATACTCATCTTTTTCATGTTGAGCAATATATTTTGCAACAGATTTAATGCTTTTTTCAACACCTGACGGCATATTAGCAACAACTGGATGAATGGTATTATGTTCTTTCCAAGGCCAAGGTGAGTTTAAAATTGGAGGTTTTGGCTGGTAAATTAAACGTGCAAAAAACCCGTTTATTTGATTATTAATCATAAACGAATTATACTGAAAAATCAGTGCAGATAATAATATAATAATTCCAAATAAAGATTTAGTATTAAGACGTTTGAAACTCTTCAATTGAAAACGTTGATTTTGTTGAAAATAATTATTTGTTTTAATATAAGTAATTAGACTCAAAAGTAAAATTAGTCCCAGAATAAATATAGGTGTGATTGCAGGAATAGCGAAATTGCCGATTTTAATAATTTTATTGCTTTGAACGAATAAATATATAACTCCAACACTTACACTTAACAAAAGTAATGCAATTAAAACTGCACGTTTCTGTTGCTTTTTACGCTTACGAAGTTCTAAAATAAAACGCTCTTCAAGATTTTCAGGCATAAATAGACTCTATTTAGTAACCATTTACTGCTAATTAATAATGTAAATATATATTTGCCCAATAAAATTACTTATTTGAGTATAAGCTCATCTTATTGGGAGTTTTACCTACATCTGTAACCATATATTTCTGACATCCAGATACTTATGCAATTGGACAACGGCTGTTTGCTATAATTGTTTCGCCCTTGACAAGCGCGCGCGTTATGTCAAAAGGATTTGCACATCGAATTCTAACTGCTGACTGACGACACGTTTACACGCTTGTTGGCAAAATAAAGAAATTCGTTTGTATATAATTGGCGCCATCGCAATGAGTAACAGAAAAGAACTTTTACGGGTAATCCTTGCTGTAGCTATCATTATTGTGGGGATAACACATTTTACTGCTGTGGAACCATACGCGAGAATAGTTCCACCTCAACTGCCTAACCCAGATTTTTGGGTGTACCTCAGTGGTTTTTTTGAAATTTTAGGCGGTATTGGTTTACTTGTACCACCTGTTAGTCAAGCGGCAGCATGGGGTTTATTTGCACTATTCATTGCTGTATATCCAGCGAATATCAATATGGCAATTAACCATATTAAGATTAATGAATATATTCCAACATCAAATTGGTTCCATGCTATAAGACTGCCTTTACAATTTGTCTTGTTTGCCTGGGCACTATGGTATACTAAGCCCTCGGATGACCCAGAAAAACAAGCATCGATTATTCCCAAGCGATTCCTCCCTAAATCAGTAGAAGCTGAAATGTAATTTCCTCTGTGTCCTTTGTGTCTCTGTGGTAATAATATCTTTTTTTTCACCACAGAGACGCTCTTAGCGCAGAGAGCAAGAGGTTAAAGTTATAAAATTATTTAAAGCTATGGCGCCATCAAAAACTGTACAGCAAATCAAGGCAGAGTTAATTACACCAGAAAATTTCAGTGACTACGGACAAGTCATTTTTGCGAGTCAAGATGGTAAAAGCTTTGATAGCGAAGATGCTCAGTTAGTTTTGGATAAGGGTGTACCGCGTTTTTATATAATGCATTTAACTAAGCGTGGTAATAAATTTTACAATATTACTCGTCATAGTCAATGTACACAGTGTTTAGGTTCTTTGGAAGGAAAAGACTGGTTAATTGCTGTATGTCCAGCTAATAACAATGTGAATGAACCTGATTTAGATAGAATGAAAGCATTTAAAATTCTAGGAAACTGTTTTATCAAGTTGAATGTGGGAACTTGGCACGCAGGTCCATATTTTGAGCATGATAGTGTAGATTTTTATAATTTGGAATTGAGCGATACGAATATTGTTGACCATTACACGCATAGTTTTCTCAAGAGTCACCAAATTGAGTTTGAGATAGTTTAGCTTGGGTATGTACGGCAAACTGGCAAACAAATTAATGATTCAAGTGACTTAATAAAGGCTAGGATTAGTAAACGTAGCATCTGTAATTAGGTGTCACGACTTGTTCAGTTTGCATAATTAGGCACTTATTAGAATGGTAAATTTGAATTTTAAGAGCCGCTTATTTAGCTTGTTTACAAGACTATTATCTTTTCGTAGGCGCCTTTTACTAGTAATTTTACTGTCGTTAGTAAGTATTTTTTGTTATCCATCGTTGAGTTTCGCGCAACCAAGTTCGACTCAACCAGTAGAAATTGATTTATTTGTGCAAGGTTTGAGCGTTAAAAATCCGAAAGCTTTTCTAGAACAGGGACTAAAACCAGGTACTCAAACTGATATTACACTTAAAAATCAACCTGAAGGTAAGCTCAATATTAAATCAGTCAAACAAGTACCGATAACTGTTTCTGTACCGCAACCGGATGGTTCAGTTAAGGAGTTACCTGACCCGAAGCAAAACTTTAGGATGGATATATTAATTACTTTGACAGGTCAAGCGAGTGTGCAGGATAAGGGATTATATTTGGGTAAAAGTCGTTTAAAGATTGGTACACCTGCTGAAATCGAAGGTTTTAATTATTTCACGAGAGCAACCGTTATTGATGTGCGGTCATAAAAATGTGTATATGTAGAGACGTGACATGTCACGTCTCCACAATATAACCGTTTTATATACGAAAAACAGGAGCATCCGGATTTTTAGGATTTGGAATTAAACGATGGTTTTTATAGTCCACGAATAAATCTAAACCGAGCAAAATAGTCTGACCGATTAATACTTTATCTCCAGTAACTAATGCTGCTTGTACTGTTTTTCGTCCTTTTATTTCGATTAAAATAGCTCCAGTTAGTCCTACCATTTCTTGTCTTCCATCTTCATATGTTGCTAGTTCTTGACTACGAATACGTAAACCAAGTTGTTGTGCTACATGCATTGGAATGATAGTGCGTACTGCACTGGTGTCTATTAATGCTTCTGTTTCGTAGTAACGTAATTGGTTAGAATTAAGCAATCCACAACTTACTAGTTCCTCATCAATTGCGTTTGTTAGCTTCACGCTGACTTTAATTTCTTGATTTTGCCAATTTTGTATTTTATTGAAGTTTAGCATTTTATGATGTCCTTTCTATTCAGTGAGAAACCCGGTTTCTGTTTGTACTAGTGAGGATTGTTATGTTCAGTGTGGAAGAAACTTGGTTTCTTTGCGATATAAAGTCTAAAGCTAGTTGCTCTATTGCTTCGATATTACAATTTGGGGGAAGATGTAAGAAGAGTGTTAGAGAGGCGCCATTTTCAATTTTATCAAGTTTGGTGCTAGGTCGAACTAATATGTCGAGTTGTTCGAGTTGAATAATTAACCCAACAATACAACCTTCTAATATACCGCAGTGTTTTTCTAACTCTTGTGGGTTTGAGTTTGTGACTGTGATTTCTAGAAAGGTGTTATATTCTTGCTGTAAATTAACTTCTTCAAATAAAGATGCCCAGTTTATTGTACCAGCATTTAATATTGGCTTTGTTAATTCGGCGCCTCTTTGAATTTCTGAGCGTAGTATTTGGGATGTGGAGCGGGTAATATTACGCGCGGTATTTTGAGAAGGTTCTATAGATGTAATTATTGGCAACCTGTCGCGATATAGAGACGTTACATGTAACGTCTCTACATTATATTGGCGCCCTGCTTCTGTGAGGGAAATAGGTTGTTTCCAGTCGTGCTGGTTTAACGTTTGGAAGAAGTGAGCAAGCAGTAGTTCAACACTTTGGGAAGCTTGATTGTAACAAGTGCAACTCCAAGCTGCTAGTATAACCCATGAGAATCCACCGAGGAAACCCCAAGCATTTCCATAGATACAGCGTGATTTTGCCCAAGCTCTTACTGCTCTTAATAATTTTTTGAATAAATCAAATGACACATATTTGGAGACAGTATCTATAATTAAATCAGCTTCCCAGCAACCGATAATAGCTTTGAGACTAGCTGCGTCTATTCTACGTTCAATCGCTGATGCTGTGCTTTCGTAGCGCGCGTATAATAAATCTATAGATATTGTCTCAATTTTTAAGCGTAATACAGGAACGCGCGCGTCAAGCACTACTTGGGAGGATTCGCATAATTCTTGTAGATGTTGCTGGACGTTGTGAAGAAATGTTTCTCCAACTATATAACTAGGTATTACGCAAACTATATCTATATCGCTTTCGGGAGTTTGGACACCTAAACGCGCGGAACCAAGTAAATGCAGTGTTGGTGTAGTACCCAAACATTCTGCACACACTTGTTTAATAATGTCTATTATAGTTTGACGCTGTATTTGCTGTGTTTGGGTAAGTTCGGGTTGTAAGTGGTTGATTATTTGTTGTAATTCGTTTTTTCCTCCCAAAGGTATAATATGTTTAATTTCAAATGGTTTATCACCTCGACGACTAATTAAAGCCACTGAATTAACTGTAAAACTAACTTGGCGCCATTGAGGTAACATGGAACGTGCGGTCTCTGGGTTAGGAAATTGTCCGATACTAAGATGCGGTGTAAAACCTTTGCCAGATTTTTTGCTTTGTTCGTCGCATTGTGGAAATAGATTTTGTAAAATGGTTTGCAATTCATGTAGAGACGCGACATGTCGCGTCTCATGTTGCGTCTGTTCAACAACAGGACGTAACCAAGCGGTACAGCTTTTACGATGGGTAAATGTGCCATACTCAGTTAATGTAATTGTGAATGGTTCTAGTTTTGATAGTTCAGGTGAGATTATTTCAACAGCTTGTTCAAAGTAAGATTCTGGTAAAAAGCCATATATTAGAGTAATATGTGGCATCCAGCGCTCAAACCTGGCATCATATTTTTGGCGTATTGTTTGAATAGCTGGTAAAACGTCATCTGGTGGAATTATGACGATAGCGCTTTGATAAATTGGACTAATTGTAGTTAAGTCGATTTTATCTGGTATGTAAGGCGCCTCAACA